>JAHFVB010000153.1:2957-8447 GCA_023264755.1 Mycobacterium sp.
CACGCCGGATGGCCCCACGACGGCGGCAGCGGCATTCGTGACCGGCCAGTCGGCGAGCGCGTCCAGCGCGCTCATCGAGGCAGGTCGGTGATCAACTCCGAAGTCACCCCGGTCAGCTCGCACCAGCGCGCCAGGGATTGCGTCCAGGCCACGACGTGCTGGTCGTCGGCCCAAGAGGGCCCCGAACCGAGCACCAAGCGGTACGCGTCGCCGGCCCACTCGATCGGCAGTCGTTCGTCCATGACCGGCATCAGCGCGTCGTCCAACAACCGGTAGCCTTCGGCCGGCCGAGCGTCGCGCAGCGCGTGGATCCCCGTGACGACGCGCTCGAGCACCGAAAGGGCGGCGTCTCCGGTCTCCGCCGCGATGTCGCGCAACACGGCTGCCGCGCGGGCCAGCGCGGCGAGGTCGGCATCCGAAAGCGCGGTGACCGCGTCCAGGTAGGCCACGTAGCCGTGGGCCCCGCCGGTCGGAGCGCCGACGAGTAGCACCCGGGCCTGCTCGACCCAGCCCCGGGCGACGGTGTCGTGCCCACGGGTGCGCCACTGAAGGCCGAGCTCGGCGGCCTTGCGGGCGGCGGCAATCGAATCGGTGCGCGCCAGCCGCGCATAGACGCGCTCGGCGAGCCGGACGGCTTCCCGGGCGTGGCCGACGCGCCACGCGGCGGACGCGTAGGCGTCGAGATCGTCGAGCGTCATCGAGCGCAGGCCGTCGACGCGTACGAACGCGGCATAGCTGGTGCTCCAGTCGCGACGCTGGTGAGCGCTACGCGCTTCGACGAGCTGGTCGTTCGACAACTCCATGCCAGTACCCATCACACATCCATCACACCAGTTCAATCGAGCTCTTGGCCAGTCCCAGCCCAAAGCCGTCCACGACTAGTGTGGCCGCGCTTGCGAGCTTCGGGAAGCGCCGAAAGTCACTACCGAAGGCGCGACCGGCGCGCTGGTCGGATGGGCGCTGTGGCGGCCGGGCGGAGTGGGAGCCGAATGGGCCGGGCATCACCCGGCGAGCCCTCCCCCGAGGCCGCTAGTTTGTACCCCATGAGTCAGACAGTGCGCGGCGTGATTTCCCGGAGCAAGAAGCAACCCGTCGAGTTGGTCGACATCGTCATCCCCGATCCCGGGCCGGGTGAGGTGGTCGTCGACGTCATCGCCTGCGGCGTGTGCCACACCGACCTCACCTACCGCGAGGGCGGCATCAACGACGAGTACCCCTTCCTGCTCGGCCACGAGGCCGCGGGCACCGTGGAGTCGATCGGCGAGGGCGTCACCAACGTCGAGGTCGGCGACTTCGTCGTCCTCAACTGGCGCGCGGTGTGCGGGCAGTGCCGGGCGTGCAAGCGCGGTCGCCCCCAGTACTGCTTCGACACCCACAACGCCGCCCAGAAGATGACCCTGACCGACGGAACGGAACTGACCCCCGCCCTCGGCATCGGCGCATTCGCCGACAAGACCCTCGTCCACGAAGGGCAGTGCACCAAGGTCGACCCCGAAGCCGATCCCGCCGTCGCCGGACTGATCGGCTGCGGAGTGATGGCCGGCATCGGCGCGGCCATCAACACCGGCAACATCAACCGCGACGACACCGTGGCGGTCATCGGCTGCGGCGGCGTCGGGGACGCCGCCATCGCCGGCGCCGCCCTGGTCGGCGCCAAGATGATCATCGCCGTGGACATGGACGACAAGAAGCTGAACTGGGCCCGCGACTTCGGCGCCACTCACACCATCAATGCCAAGGAATTCGACGTCGTCGAGACCATCCAGGACCTGACCGGCGGCCACGGTGCCGACGTCGTCATCGACGCGGTCGGCCGCCCGGAGACCTGGAAGCAGGCGTTCTACGCCCGCGATCTGGCCGGCACCGTGGTCCTGGTCGGGGTGCCGACCCCGGACATGACGTTGGAGATGCCGCTGGTCGACTTCTTCTCCCGCGGCGGCTCGTTGAAGTCGTCCTGGTACGGCGACTGCCTGCCCGAGCGCGACTTCCCCACCCTGATCAGCCTGTACCGCCAAGGCCGCCTGCCGCTGGAGAAGTTCGTCTCCGAACGCATCGGGCTGGACGGGATCGAAGACGCCTTCCACAAGATGCACGCCGGCGAGGTCCTGCGCTCGGTCGTGATGCTGTGAGCATCCAGCGGGTCGTCACCAGTGGAAAGTTCGAACTCGACGGCGGCAGCTGGGACGTCGACAACAACGTCTGGATCGTCGGCGACGACCACGACGTCGTGGTGTTCGACGCCGCGCACACCGCCGCCCCCATCATCGAGGCGGTCAACGGTCGCAACGTCGTCGCGGTGGTGTGCACCCACGGCCACAACGACCACATCACCGTCGCCCCCGAGCTCGCCAAGGCCCTGGATGCGCCCGTGCTGCTCCACCCGGCCGACGACATGCTCTGGCAGATGACGCACCCCGAACACGACTTTCGGCGCATCGACGACGAGTTGGTCTTGCACGCCGGCAGTGTGGAACTGCGTGCGCTGCACACCCCGGGCCACTCCCCCGGCTCGGTCTGCTGGTACGCCCCCGAGCTCGGGGCGGTGTTCAGCGGCGACACCCTCTTCCAGGGCGGCCCCGGCGCGACCGGCCGCTCGTTCTCCGACTTCCCGACCATCCTGGAGTCCATCTCCGGACGCCTGGGCACCCTGCCCGGCCCGACCGTGGTGTACACCGGACACGGCGACACCACCACCATCGGCGACGAAATCGTGAACTACGACGAATGGGTGGCCCGCGGCCACTAGCGGCCTTCGAGTAGTCGCTTCTTCTCGGCTTGGAATTCGTCTTCGGTCAACGCGCCCGAATCGCGCAGTCGAGCAAGGGAATTCAACTGTTGTATCCGGATGCCCTGGTCGCTCGGCAGGAACGAGTGGGGCTGGCCGGACGTCGCGGCGAGCCCGAGTTCCACCGGCGGCGGCGCGGCGCCCACCGCACGTTCGCCGCGCCTGACCCGGGCCGCCCAGAACCGGGCCAGGACCAGGTCCACCAGGGCCAGACCGAAGACGGCCGCCAGAATCCATGGCACGTGCCCGTAACTGCTCCCGTGCCCGAACGCCAACCTGGGCTCGAGGTAGGCGCTGACGTTGCCGTCCAGCTCCACGTCGTACTTGCCCGCCACGGGTACGTGGAGATATCCGATGCGGATGCGCGCGTCGTTGTTCACCGTCGTCGTGGTGCCGTAGTCCTCGGTGAGCTTCGGTTCGACGGCGACCTGGCCATCGGCGCCGACCGGGCCCTTGATGCGGTACTTCAACGGCGGCACGGGCAAGCCGCTGCCACTGGCACTTCCGACCAGCACCGTGTGGAACGTGACCGTGACGTCGCCGGCGGGCAGCTGCAGACTGCTCGAGCCTGGGATCGGAACCTCGCCGTACGCGTCGTACTCGTCCAGGACGAACGCATTCAACGCCAGCATCACCACGAACCCGACGGCCGAAGCGATCATCGTCAGGACGGCGACCGTCGTCAGCACCCGTGGCCCCACCTGGCGACTCATGAACGGCAGTGTTTCACGTCCGCGGTGTCCAGTCATGGGCTGCGCCGCCGCCGTTGCCAGGCGTGATACCGGGCTGAAGAGCTACCGTTTTGGGCATGCCCGAATCGAGCATCGTGGTGCGGCCGCAGCCGATGGACAGCGGCACCTATACGGCGGCCTCCCGGCTGCAGGCCGCTGGCTTGCGCGCGGCGATGGCCCACTTCGAACAGTCTGCCGCGGTGGTGCCCATTCCGCGTTCGCCCCACCCCATCGTGATCGCCGACTACGGCGCCGCGACTGGCCACAACTCGCTGCTACCGATCGGCTCGGCGATCGCGGCCCTGCGCAAGCGCACTCGGCCCGAACACTCGATTCTGGTGACCCACACCGACATTCCGGAGAACGACTTCACCGCACTGTTCCACACGCTGACCGATGACCCCGACACCTACCTGAACAAGGACCGCGCGACGTTCGCCTCCGCAGTCGGGCGCTCGTTCTACCGCCAGATACTGCCGTCGAACAGTGTCAACCTGGCCTGGTCGTCGTGGGCGATCCAATGGTTGGGCAAGGTGCCCGCGGCGGTGCCCGATCACGTCCAAGTGGCCTACAGCCGAGACGAATCGGTGCGGGCGGCGTATGCGCGGCAGGCCGCCCACGACTGGCACGAGTTCGTCGCGTTCCGTGGCCGCGAGCTCAGTCCGGGCGGACGACTGGTGGTGCTGACGATGGCGCTGACCGACGACGGCGACTTCGGCTACGCCCCGTTGTTGACCGCCATGGTCGACACCCTCGCCGAGCTGGCCACGGACGGCTTCCTCGGCGTCGACGAGGCGGGCGCGATGACCATTCCGACGGTGGGCCGCCGGGAGAAGGACTTCCTGGCCCCCTTCGCACCGTCGGGCCGGTTCGAGAAGCTCAGCGTCGCGCACGTCGACGTCTTCGAGGCCGAGGACAGGTTCTGGAACCAGTACCGCATCGACCACGACGCCAAGGCGTTCGGCGCCCAGTGGGCAGCCTTCTCGAGGGCGTCGGTGTTTCCCACGCTGGCCGCCTACTTGTCCGGGGGACTGGCCGACCCACGCCGGGCCCAGTTCTTCGACCGGCTGGAGCAGGGCCTCGTGAGCAGGCTGGCGGCCGCCCCGGAGCAGATGCGAATCCCGTTGGCGTGTCTGATCATCGAGAAGCAGTCCCGCGGCTCGCACTGAGCCGGGCTCCCGTCGCCACCGGGCGCGGCGTCAGGGCGCCATCTCGTAGGCGCCGTCGTAGGCCCGCACCCGTTCCCACACCCGACCGAACCGCTCGGCGTCGGGCACCGGTTTGCGGATCGCTGCGAGCGCCCAGTCCTGTTGCGCCTGCGTCGAAGTCGGCTTGCCTTGCAGTGCAACGGCATAGGAGTTGAAGTCGGTGATCTGGAAGGCGAAGATCTGGTCGACGATGTCGTCGTCGAGCCCGTTGAGCGCGGCCTGTTCCAGGATGAGCTGCCCGTACACGATCAGCGAGAACATGTGCCCGACGTTGAGCAGGAAGTCCAGGTCCTTGGCCTGCTCGGCATCCGGGGCGGCGCTCAGCAGCAGGTCCCGGAACGCCGCTGCCTGCTCGTAGAACCGCGCGACGTTGGGGACGTGCGCATGCTGCTCGTAGACCGGCGTCCAGTCCGCGAACTGGACCTGGCCCGCCCCGCGGGTCGGTCCCTGGTTCCAGAAGAAGGTGTCGTCGGCGGCGTCGTTGCGGGTCGGAATCTGCGGGTATTCCTTGGGATTGAGCATGTAGTTGGGCATGAACTTGAGCACTAGGCCGACGTTGACGTGGACGGTTCCCTCCAGGCGGGGCAGGCAGCCGATGAGCTGCGCGACCTCGCGGAACATGGTGTTCTTCTCGTAGCCCTTGGCAGAGACGACGTCGTGCAGGGCGCGCATCACGGTCTCGCCCTCCATGGTCACCTTGGCCTTGGTCATCGGGTTGAACAGCAGATAGCGCCGGTCCTGCAGGCTCGCGCTGCGGAAGTAGTCG
>JAHFVB010000153.1:8457-9403 GCA_023264755.1 Mycobacterium sp.
CGCCTTCATGGCGATCATCCGTGCGTAGGCGTCGACGAAGTTGGCGCGCACGTGGCTGAAGTCGGTGACCGGCTTGCCGTACAGGATGCGGTTCTGGGCGTGGGTGATCGCTTCGTAGAAGGCGTGCTCGCACATGCCGATCGACGACGAGCACAGGTTGAACTTGCCGACGTTGACGGTGTTGAGTGCGGCCGCAAAGGCTTCCACGCCGGTGTGCAGGATGTCCTCGGCCCGCACCGGGTAGTTCTCCAGCCGGAACGTGCTCACGTAGATCTGCATGTGCACGACGTTGTCGATCAGGTGGTAGTTCTCGTGCCGGCTGTCGGCGGCGAAGAAGACGTAACCGTCCTGGCCCTCGACGTCACCGCGCCGTCCGAACACCGACACCAGGCTGGCCACGTTGCCGTTGCCGATGTAGTACTTCTCCCCCGAAGCCCGGTAGAGGATGCCGTCGGCCTGGTCCTGCGCGCTGGCCGGGGTCAGGATCATGTCGGTGCTGTAGACGTCGGCGCCGTGCTCGCGCTCGGACAGTCCGAACGCCATCACCTCGCCGGCCTCTAGGTCGTCGGCCGCCCGCAGCTTGGCGTCCTTGTTCTCGCTCTGCCACACCGGGCCCAGCCCGAGGATGGTGACCTGTTCGGTGTACCAGTAGGTCAGCCCGTAGAAGCCGAGAATCTCGGCCAGCGCGGCGTTGCGGGCGCCGTCCCAGCGCTTGTCGGGATTGCCGTTGGCGAACTCCGACGGCGTCAGGAACGTGGCGAACAACTTCTCCCGCTTGACGAACTCGACGAAGTCAGCGGGCCACTGCGCCTTGAGGTCGTCGTCGAGGATGCGCTTCTTGCCCTGACCCTCGAAGAAGTCGATGGTGGCGCGCAGCAACCTGCGGGTCTCGGCATCGAATTCCGCCGGGTCGTAGGTGTTCGGGTCGAACAACAGTCCATCGGTC
>JAHFVB010000560.1 GCA_023264755.1 Mycobacterium sp.
TCGGCCGTGCCGGAGAACCCGATGGGTGAGACATGGGTGGCCTTGACTGCCTTGACCAGTGTCGGGATTCGCTTGGCGATCGCGCTGTTGGGGCAGGCGACGACGACGTGATCGACGTCGGCGAGGCCGCCCTCGTCGAGAACCTGCTCGACCGCCGTTCGGATCAGCGCCGCGTAACGCTCCGCGCCGAAACGTTCCTCCCACTGTTCGCCGGTGACCGAACGCGGGGACCGCCACCGATCGAGGAACTCGGCCGTCTGCGACGTGCTCGCCACGAGCTCGGCGAGCGCCGGGCCGTCGCCGAACAGCAGCGCCGCAGCGCCGTCGCCGCCGAGCCTTTCATCCGCCGATCCGGGCCGACCCACTCGGACGTCGGCACTGACCGCCAAACCCCCGGTGGCAGCAGCGGACCGCCACGCCGCAATGGTGCTGCGACCAGTACCGCACAGATCGGTGGCGAAGGCCGTTGCGGGCAAGCCGAGGGCGGCATGGATGGCCACGGCATTCGTCTTGTCGGCATAGGCCGGGCTGCTGGTGGCAAAGTACAGATTGGCCGGTAGCGAGTGTCCGCGCAGCGCGAGCGCACCGGCGGCGACCGCCATGGTGGTGCTGTCCTCGTCGTAGGATGCGACGACGCGGTCGCCCTTACGCAGCCCGATGTCACTTCCGGTCAGCCGGCGCCGCGGGAGGTACGACGCGTAGGCGAGCAATCCCATGGTCATCCTCAGACCCCCCGGAAGACGGCGGCAATACCCTGGCCGCCCCCGATGCACATCGTCTCCAAGGCCAATCCCCCACCGCGGGTCTTCAATTCGTGCAGCATGGTGGTGAGGATCCGGACACCGGTGGCACCGATGGGATGACCCAGCGAGATTCCGGAGCCGTTGACGTTGAGCCGATCATCGACGTCGGAGAGCTTGAGCCCCCAGCCGGACAACACGGCGAGCACCTGCACCGCGAAAGCCTCGTTGATCTCGATCAGGGAAAGCTCGTCGAAGCCGAATCCGGTCTTGCTGAACAGCTTTTCCACCGCTCCGACTGGACCGATGCCCATCCGCGACGGCTCGCAGCCCATCGCGGCCCAACCTTCGAGATACCCGATGGGCTCCAGACCGAGCTCTTCGAGCCGGTCCTCGGCCACCACCAGACACGCTGCGGCAGCGTCGTTCTGCTGACTAGAGTTGCCAGCGGTGACCGTGCCGCTGGGGGTGATCGGGCGCAACTTCGCCAGCGACTCCGCCGTGGTGTCGGGCCGGATGCCCTCGTCGCGGTCGAACACGACCGGCTCACCCTTGCGCTGTGGAACCTCCACGGCCACGAGTTCGGCATCGAAGGCGCCGGAGGCCACGGCGGCGGCGGCCCGCTGATGGCTGCGGGCAGCGAAGGCGTCGGCGGCCTCGCGGTCGATGCCGTAGTCACCTGCCAGGTTCTCGGCCGTCTCGATCATTCCGCTGATCTCACCGAAACGCCAGGTGGGCTGGGATCTTTCCCGGCCGCGATCGAGGCGGTCGTAGAGCATCTGATTGCCCGAGCGAGCGCCCCAGCGGGCGGTGGTGGTGTAGTGCTCGATGTTGCTCATCGATTCGACACCGCCGGCGATCACGACGTCGGCGGCCCCCGTCTGCACGGTCATGGCCGCGGTGATGACGGCCTGCAGACCTCCGCCGCAGCGACGGTCGATTTGCAGACCCGGCACCGTGATCGGCAGGTTCGCGTGCAGCGCCACCCAGCGTCCGATGCACGGAGCTTCGGAATTGGCGTAGGACTGCGCGAAGACCACGTCCTCGATGCGTTCCGGATCGACCCCACTGCGTTGCACGGTCGCCTCGACCACCTTGGCGGCGAGGTCTTCGGCGCGCAGTGGTCGCAGGCTACCGCCGAAGGTGCCGACGGCGGTGCGCACCGGGGCGACGATCGCTGCGCGCCTCATTCGCCGCGCCAACGATCGGAGGAGGGATCGAGCAGTTGCGTCATCTTGCCCTCAGGAAGCCAGACGATGGTTTCCAACTCCAGGGCGTCCAGATAGCGCACGCGGCCGGTGCGGAGGTCCTCGAGCCGGAGCCGCGGCGAGTTGCCCGCGTTGTCGATGTTGACTGATACCTGAGCGAATTCGCTTGCTACCAGGGGTCCGATACCTGGCACGTCGAGCGGGGCCTCCCCGTTGAACTCGATGGGCATCAGATCAAGAACCCCAGCGTCGGGATCGGTTTGTCCTTGTTCACCAGGACCACCTTCTTGTACGACAACCGCAGCGCTCCGTCGACCCGGCGCAGGCGGTAGGTCACCCGGCCTGCCCAATAGCGGTCGGCGCGTTCGTGGGATTCGAAGACTGCGAAGTTGGCTCCCACTTCCAGGTCAACTCCACCACTGGGAACTGCGCGTCCACCGAGCAGTTCGATGTTGGAGATGAGCCGCCGCAGGTTCGACGGCGGAGCCTGAGCGTAGCGACGGCCCGTCCGCAACTGCTTGAGCCGGGTGGAGATTCGACTGCGGTTGTCGTAGTAGACCGACATCACCTGCAGCGGATCCGGTCCGTCATTGCCGGCCGGAACCCAGTACAACGCGTCGTCGGTCCACAAGGCCTCCCACGAGTCGTAGTCGCTCTCGTCGGCGAATCGTGCCTCGCGGAACAGGAATTGCTCGACCTCTCGCGGGTCGAACCCGTCTGGTACCGCCGTCAATTCGTCGTTCGCGCTTATCGTGCTGGTCACTCGGCCTCCATCAACGATGCGTAGTGAGACCAGAAGCCGCGCATGCCGGTCTCGTCAGTCGCTCCACCGATGGTGAAGCCGTTGTCGTCGGTACGCTCGCGCTGCAAGCCCCGGCGAATTTCCAACCATTCCGGTTGGCGCGCTTCCAGACCCAGCTGATTGCGCTCGTACATCTCGGTGTCGTCGGCCAGCAACATGCCAGCCGGCCCGACCGACCCGACACACTGGGACACCATCCGCTTGTTCAGCTCCGGTGCACCCACCAGTTGGACCGCCGTGGAGTACTGGGTGCACTGGTTGTAGGCCACCGGCTGGATGTTGAACACCTGGATCTCGGCGATGAACAGGTTGGGGAAGATCATGACGTGCGGTGCGCCCTCGATGAGGATCTGCTCGGCGGCTTCGCCGTGCAGCGCACGCATCGCCGCGACGTAGTCCGGCACCCGCTGTTCGGTGGTGCCGAACCACCGCATCGGGGTGGCGAACTTGCGGAACTCCGGACGCAGATCGTTCTCGCTGTGGCCGTTGCCCAGGTC
>JAHFVB010000154.1 GCA_023264755.1 Mycobacterium sp.
CGGCAGCTGCGCACGAAGGCACTCTTCGGCACCGACTTCCCGTACGTCGACATGGACCGGTGGGAACGGGACTTCGCGGCACTGGACCTCGATGCGGAGCTCGCGCCGCTGCTCTACAAGGAGAACGCACTGCGGGTGCTCGGGCTGCGCGGCTAGGACTGTGCGTCGGGGGCGGCCCGCTGGCCCTTGCGCAACGTGTCCAGCAGTTCCCGGTACGGCCCCACCAGGTAGGCGGTGTCGCCAGCGTCGAGCTGCGTCTCGCGGCGGGGGTGCAGCCGTACCGGACCTCCGGCGGTGGCGATGGCGATGACCCTGGTCTGCGTCGACATGTCGACCATCCGGATCCCGTCGAGCTCGCTGCCGGGCTCGACCTGTACGCCACCGACCATGAACGACTGCTGGCGCACCGAGAACGTGCCGAGTACCTGCAGTCCCATCGCCGTTCCGATGAACCACGGCGTGGCCAGTTCCACCGTCGATCTGACGTTCTCGAAGCCGAACCGGTGGGCGACGGCCGCACCGAGGGTGCGGTCGTAGACGCGCAGCACGACGGGCACACCCGGCGCATCGTGGGAGCGCGTCCAGCGCGCCCCGAGCCGCTCCCGCAACACGATGCCGGTCTCGATGTTGACCATGTCCGACTGGGTCAGGACGGCCACGGCGACCGCGTCGTCGATGCGCGCCGAGTCCAGGGTCGCGGGCAGGGTGGCGTCGCCGAATATCACCGGCACGTCGAGCTCGGCGGCTGAGGAGAGGTAGCGGTTGTCGGGGTTGCGCTCGATGACCGCGACGTCGTGTCCGGCGGCCTTCAGGTCGGCGACCACTCGGATGCCGAACGAACCGAGCCCGACGACGACCACGTGATCGTTGAGTTCGCGGACCTTGCGTAGCCCGGCGTTCTGGGCGATGCGGCGGGACAGCAGCAGGTCCGCGACGAAGGCCATCAGTACGGCCGTGGTGGTGACGCCGGCGAACATCAGGCCGATGCCGAACAACCGCAGCCAGGTGGGCTGGTCGACGAAGCTGAAGTCGCCGTAGCCGACCGTGGCGATGGTCTCGGTGGAGAAGTACAACGCGTCGATGAAGCTCATGCCGGGTCTGTGATAGGTGAAGCGCAGCAGCACGGTGGCGCTCAGCAGCAACGTCATCGACACGGCGAGCGCCTTGAAGAAGTTGGGGTTCACGTCCTGGCGGAACGCCCGTACCGCGTCCAACGCGCGCTTGAGCGGTTTGCGTCGCTGTGCGTTGTAGCCCCGAGCGCCCGGATGACCGAGGTGAGGCCGTGCGGTGGTGGGCCCGGCGACGTCGATGCCTACCGCGGCCAACTCGTCGGCGGTACCGATCATCACCGTCCAGTCGCCAGGGTGCACGTGAACGTCGCGACCGGGGCAGGCCACCACCTCACCCGGAGTCGCCGAGTCCTCGTCGCGGACGATCGCCACCGGTGCGAGGTCACCGAACAACTCGCGCAGGGGCGCGTCGCGGGGGACGTCGGTGCCCGAGACGACGAACTCGACACCCGCCACCGTGATGGAGTGGGTGGTGCGGGACAGGCAGGCCTCGACCACCGACGGGGCGGCCAGGTCGGCGACGTCGAGGATGGCGCCCGGCCCGTTTCCGATCGCCACGGCTTCCCGTAGCACGCTGTTGGCCAGCCGGGCGACCACCCGCACGTCGGGGTTGAGTTGTCGTGCCAGCAAGGCGATTTCGAGGTTGAGCGCATCGTCGTCGTCCGCGCAGATCAGCGCCGCCGCCTGGGCGATGCCGGCATCCGGCAAGCCCGCGGACGAGTCGACGATGACCACGTCTCGACCCGCGGCCCGCAGCTGCTCGCGAATCCGCATCCCCAACGGGTCGGCCCCGCAGACGACGATGTGCCCGTGCATGCTGAGCACGGTACTTCGGATGGCTCGCCCGCGCGGCGCACCGAACGGGCCGGCTACGGGTCGGCGCATCCGCGAACGACGCGGGTGGGCGGTTTCGGCGAAGATGGACAGATGACCGCGAAGATCTACGTCAAGGCCTGTATCAACGGCGCACGCACTCCCGAGCAGTTCCCGGACCTACCGGTGACGCCCGATCAGCTGGCCGCTGCGGCCGTCGCCGCACATCAGGCGGGTGCGCAGGCGGTCCACATGCACCCGAAGGGCGCCGACGGAAGGGACTCGTTGGAGCCTGCCGTCGTCGACGCCGCGGTGGCGGCGGTCCGCGCGGCCGCGCCTGGACTGCCGCTCGGCGTGACGACGGGGTTCTGGGCGTTGCCGGATGCCGATGCGCGCCGGCGGGCCGTCGAGGGTTGGACGGTACTGCCCGACTTCGCCTCGTTGAACTGGCACGAACCCGGCTCTCCGGAGCTTGCCGAAGTGCTGCTCGGCAAGGGCCTTGGCGTCGAAGTCGGGCTCTTCCACGCCGAGGCCGTCGCGTCCTGGGCGCAGTCCGACATCGCCAAGCACTGCCTGCGGGTGATGATCGAACTGCAGGGCGATGAGGACGTCGCCGTCGCCGAGGACATGCTCGCCAGAGTTCAGGCCGCCGGTTCGCCGGCCCCGATCCTGCTTCACGGACTCGACGAAAGTTGCTGGCCGCTCTTGGAATACGCGGGTGTGCGGGGAGTGCAAACCCGGATCGGTCTGGAGGACACGCTGAAGCTGCCGGACGGGACGCTCGCTCCGGACAACGCGGCGCTGGTGTCGGCGGCGGTGGAGCTGCTCAGTCGGTAGGGGCGGCCAGCGCGAAGTCGGCGAAGTCGAACCCGGGCACCACGATGCAGCTCACCAGCGTGGGCTCGTCGTCGCGGGGCTTGGCCCGCTGCCAGTGTCCGGGGGGAACCACCAATTGCGGCTGCTCGCCCGCGTCGATGTCGCTGCCGAGCAAAAGCGTTGCCGCGCCGTCTTGTTCCGGCCCGACCTCCAGCAGCAGCGGGCTGCCGCGGTGGTACAGCCAGAGTTCGGCGCTGCGAACGGTGTGCCACGCGGATTGCTGACCCGGCATCAGCAGGAACAGGATCGCGGTGCCCGCGCTGCGCGGACCGTGATAGTCCGGGGGTAGTGCGGATTGGCCGATGGTCAGGTCGCTGCGCCACGTCTCCCGAAACCAACCGCCCTCGGGATGCGGGGACAGCTCGAGGCGCTGCGCCCAGCCGGGAAGTTCCGTCATGGGGCCAGCCTACGTCCGTACCGGTGGTGTGCCCGATACTCTCGTCGGATGGCTCGGCTACGTCCCGGATGGTTCGTCGTGTTGTGCGCGACGGTGATCCTGGTCAGCACGTGGCTGCCGTGGCTCACCACGAGCGCGGCCGGTGGTGGGCGGGCCAGTGCGATCGGCGGCAAGGTCGGGCAGTTCGACGTTCCGCCCGCCGGATTTGGCGTCGGGCAGCTGATCGTGCTCCTGAGTACGACGCTGATGGTGGCCGGCGCGATGTCGGCGCGGAGGCTGTCAGCGCGGAGCTCTTCGGCTGCGACGCTTGCGATCTCGGTGTTGTTGGCGGTGCTGACGGCGTGGTACTACCGGTTGTACGTGGGCGGTCCGGTCGAGCCGGGCTACGGGTTCTACCTCGGTTGCGTCGCGATCGCGGTCGGCATCGTGCTGTCGGTGTTCGCCATGGTCGTGGCGTGGGCTGAGGAGGCTCGGGGAAGGTGAGGGTGGAACCGGTGGTGCTCACTGGGTCGCGCTGGGTCGTCCTGGAACCGCTCACCCACGCGCACACCGCCGAGCTCGCGACGGCCTGTGCGGACGGCGACCTGGGCAGCCTGTGGTTCACGTCTGCGCCGTCGCCGCAGACTGCGCAGCAGTGGGTGGACGCGCGGCTGGCCGCTCAGCATCCGGAGACCGGGTTGACGTTCGTCGTGCGTGGGCTGGATGGCGTGGTCGTCGGATCGTCGAGCTATCTGCACGTCGACCCACCGAACCGGCGGCTGGAGATCGGTAGCACCTGGTTCTCGGCCTCGGCGCGGCGGACGGGGGTCAACACCGAGAGCAAGCTGCTGATGCTCGGCCATGCGTTCGACGAATTGGGTTGTGTCGCAGTCGAATTCCGCACCCATTTCTTCAACTCGGACAGTCGTGCCGCCATCGAACGGCTGGGGGCGAAGTTGGACGGGATTCTGCGCAGCCACCAGTTGCTGCCTGACGGGTCGCGGCGCGACACCGTGGTCTACTCGATCCTCGACGTGGAATGGCCTGCGGTGCGCCACAATCTGCAGTTCCGGCTGACCCGTCACTAGGCGATTTGTGCACCCGCGAGCGCGGTGAGCGCTCGTTCGGGTGCACGAATCGCGGGGTCAGGCCAAGCGTGGGGTCACCGCTGCGCCGCGCAGCCTGCCCGTGCACTGGTCACAGGTCAGTGCGGCCTCGAAGCCCTGACCACACGCGGTGTGGACCAGCTCGACGGCCGGGCCCTCCGGGGCCTGAAACCAGCGTTGCGCCCACTGCAGGGCCGTGATCAGGATGGGGAAGACGGCGCGGCCCTTCTCGGTGAGCTGGTAGCGGCCGCCGGTGACGGTCAACACGCCGCCGCTGGTGAAGCGCTGCAGGCGGTCGGCGAGCGATCCGGCCGGTGCACCGAGCTGGTCGGCGAAGTCCCCGAACCGCGTGGTCCCGACGAATGCTGCGACCAGTAGTGCGAAGCTCCAACGGTTTCCGAGGATGCTCATGGTTTGCGGGAACAGGACGGAGCGATGCTCGACCGTCGACCTGCGTCGGGTCGACTGAACGGGCATGGAGCGCGGCCACGATCCGCTCGGGCCCCACTGGGCGACCACGTCCTTCTCGGTGACCGCCGACTCGCAGGACGCGCAGCACAGCATGGGGGCGAAGGCCGCTCCGCAGCCCGTGTGATGCATCTCGGGCAGTGGCTCGACGTGGTCGGGCACCCAGTGTCTTTCCCATTCCCAGATCGACAGCAGTACCGGCCACAACGCGCGTCCGCGCGCGGTGAGTAGGTAATCCGAACGGGCGGGCTTGGCCTGATAGCTGCGTCGCGCCAAGAGTCCGTCGGTCGTCATGAGCGCCAGCCGTTGGGTCAGCACGGCGTGGGAGATCGGTAGCCGCGCCGCGAACTCGCCGTACCGCGTCGCTCCGAGGGAGGCCTGTTGCAGGATCAGCAATGTCCACTCGTCGCCCAGCATTCCGAGCATCTGGCCGACTGCGTTGGTGCCGCCAGCGGACAGCTCGGTGGGCACTAGAGTCCGATGGCCGAGGCCGCGTCATCGGCCGTCCGCCAACGGCGCAGCTCCGATCCGTCTGCCCACGTCGCGTGAGTACCACTCGAAACACGTTCCGGCAGAGCCAGCTTGCAGACCGGTCCGTCGGCCACCCTGGCTGCGTCGAACACCAGGCAGTACGACGCGTCGGCGTTCATGTCCGTGGTGATCGTCACCAGGTAGCCGTCGTCTTCGGCCGTGGCTCCCACGCGGGGCGCCATCGTCGTCTCGCTGCCGTAGACCCCGGCCTCGAAGGGGTAGCGCTGTTCGGACCCGGTGTGCAGGTCGTGCTTGACCAGCCCGTCGAACAGAAACCAGCCGGGTTTGCCGGTCGCCGCGTACGTATAGCGATAGGCCTGGCCGGCGTGGCCGGGGTTGATCATTCCGAACTCGGTGATGCTGTCCGACAGCTGTTCTTCGCGGACGCCGCCGGTGACCAGGTTGAACCGCCAGCGGTGTAGCCGAGCTTGCATCCGGTCCAGTGCTAGGAAGCGAAAAGCCCGTTGCCACTTGTCGCCAAGGCCGTTGTCGGTCGGCTCGGGGTCGCCCTGGAAGAAGCCGTCGAGCACGAGCTCGTCGCCGTCCTCGTAGGCGTTGGTGAAGTGCAGCACGTACGTGGGATCGGCTTCGAACCACGTGATGTCGGCGCCGTGACCACGGCGGGGGAGGACGGCGAACCGCGATGGCATGTCGCGGTGGAAGCGCGCGACGTGGGCGTTGCGCTCCAAGTATTCGGGTTCCCAGAACAGCGGAAAGTCGTTGAGGATGACGTAGTTCTCGGTGAAGGCCATGTCGTGGGGCAGCCGCGGGCCGGGTAGGGGCACGTCGACGTAGTGCACCAGTGCACCCGTGGAGTCGACGACGCCGTAGTGCATGTACGGGGCCTGCTTGCCGTAGTTGAAGAACAGCAGCTCACCGGTCTTGTCGTCGACCTTCGGGTGGGCCGACACGCCCCAGTCGAAGGGGAATGCACCGCCCCAGTCGGCCTTGCCGAGCGTATCCCCGGAATAGGGGTCGACGCGGTACAGGTCGCCGCACTGGTAGAAGCTGGTCAACGCGGTGCCCCGGTGCACGATGACGTCGGTGCTCGAGGCGTCCTTCATCAACGTCCTTGCGCCCCAGCCGTAGTCGCGCTTGGCCAGCCCGACGGGTTCGGCCAGTCCCGGCCAGAGTGGGCCGCCGGCCGCGAGCTCTTCCCGGAAGCCGTCGGTGCGGACGAACCGGTTGCGGTAGAACGCTTTTCCGTCCCGGAAGCCGACGATGTGGAGCATGCCGTCACCGTCGAACGGGTGATATGCCTTGAGCGCCGGGTGCAGTGGATTCTCGGTATTGCGCAGGTAGACGCCGTCGAGGTCGCGAGGAAGTTCACCTTCGACGACGGTCAGATCGTCGGCGTCCCACTCCGTGTTCTGCGGGCGCCACGGCCCGGTGCGGTACGGGTGATCGTCGTCCTCGGGCAGTGTCGAGAGGAGCTTGCCGACTACTTCGACGTCCATTGCGTTACTCCTCGATCGTGGAAATCCTTGCAACGACTCAACCCTGGAACCGCGAAGCGGAACCGACGACGAAACTGACGGTGGTGGAGGTGCTTCCGCCGAAGTTGAGCGTGCCGAACGTGTTGGCGCCGTCGACCTGATAGTCGCCCGCGGTTGCGCTGACCTGTTTGGCCGCGTCGAGCAGCATGCGGACGCCGGAGGCGCCGACGGGATGGCCACCGCCGATCAGCCCGCCGCTGGGGTTGATCGGCAGCCGGCCGCCGCGTTCGAGCTCGCCGTTCTCGATGGCCTTCCACGACTCGCCCGGCCCGGTCAGTCCGATGTGGTCGATCGCCAGGTATTCGCTGGGGGTGAAGCAGTCGTGGACCTCGATGCCGTCGAGGTCGTCGAGCGTGACGTGGGCCCGCGTGAACGCGTCGAGCACGGCCCGTCGGACGTGGGGCATCACGTAGGGGCCGTCGGCGGAGCGCTGCAACTTCTGTTGCATCCCGAGGCCGACGGTGCGGTGCCCCCAGCCCTCGATGCGGGCGATGGGTTGGGCGTCGGGATGGTCGCGCAGGTAGTCGTCGGTGACCAGCACCAGGCCCGCGCCGCCGTCGGTCATCTGGCTGCAGTCGTAGCGTCGGATGCGGCCCTCGACGACGGGGTTGACGTGATCGTCGATGGTCCCGGTCATCAGGTCCGGCACCGTCCAGTCGCGGGTCTGAGCGTTCGGGTTGAGCCGGGCGTTGGCGAAGTTGACCTGGGCGATGGTCCGCAGGTGCATGGCGTCCAGGCCGTAGCGGCGGTCGTACTCGTCGGCGACGGCGGAGAACATGTGGGGCCACATGAACGTGGCCTCGTCGCCTTCGTGACCGATCCAGGCGGCGGCGCCCAGGTGCTGCGCGGCGATGTCGCCGGGCACCGTCTTCTCCAATTCCACGCCGATGACGAGTGCGGTCTCGTAGGCCCCGGACCGCAGGTCGGCCAACGCGGCCAGTGCGGCGATGCTGCCGGAGGCGCAGGCCGCCTCGTGTCGAGCCGAGGGGGTGTCCCACAGCCCGTCGACCGTGCTCGCCGGCATGGCCCCCAGGTGGCCCTGGCCCGCGAACAACTCGCCGAAGGCATTGCCGACGTGCACGACGCCGATGTCGGTGGCGTCGATCTTGGCCGCTTCCAGCGTCGAGTTCACTACCTCGGCGGTGAGCCCGGCGAAGTCGACGCCCTCGCGGTGCAGATTGCGCGCGAAGTCGCTCTGGTAGCCACCGAGGATCCACACGCCTGCGCCGGTCACCACCGCACCGTACTGCAACTAACAGAGTGACACGCCGGATTGGTGGTGGCGGTCAGAATCCAGCTGACGGATGACCAGATGGACGACAAAATGTCCGCCGCGGTCGACGACCGCGAGCCATACTGCAGTGGAGCGGTTGGAGTGCGAATGAAGGTGTCGCTGCGAACCTACGGCGGTCTGCTGGGTGGGCTAGGGCAATCGGCGCACGTGGTCGACGGCGCGCAGCTCGGAGCCACCGACCAGACCGAATTGCGCAAACTCGTTGCCGCCGCAACGACGGCGCCGGCGCCGTCGGAAGCCGGACTGGTCCGCGACGGGCAAACCTACGAAATCGAGATCGAGGACCACGGCGAGACGACGACGTTGGAAGCCTCCGACGGCGGAGTGCCGGAAGCCTTCGCCGAGCTGCGCGACTGGATCCGAAACCACTAGCCAGCGGGCCACATCCGTGCCAGTGCTGCTGGCGCCCGCCGCCAAACTTGAGTAGTGCGCTACTCGTGTTGGCCGCGCAGCGCGCCCCTAACGTCGGCTGCGGTCGGAACCAGTAGGCCCGACCTCGGATCCAATACGAGGGGATTGGAGTACGCGCATGTGTACAGCTCGAGAGCTCAATTGCATTGTGCCTCCGCATTTGCTGGACCGTCTGGTGCAGTCGGAAGACCCGGCCGTCCGGGACTCCGCGATGCGGACATTGGTCGCCAGCGCGCAACTTCGAGGCAAGCGCTCGGTGATGCCGTCCGTGGCGGTAGCTCTGGCGACCCCGGCTCAGGGGCGGCGGACGATCTTCGATGCACACCATCGCGAGAGTTTGTCGGGGGCGGAAGTGAAGCGGACGGAGTCCTCGCCCGCAGCTCAGGATGACGTGGTGAATCGGGCTTTCGACGGATTCGGAGCCACCCGCACGTTCTACCAGGACGTGCTCGGCCGAGACTCCATCGATGGGATGGGCATGCGGCTGGACGGCTACGTGCACTACGGGGACCGGTTCAACAACGCCTTCTGGGACGGTCGGCACATGGTGTTCGGCGACGGTGACGGCACGATGTTCACCGACTTCACCAAGTCCCTGGGCGTCATCGGGCACGAACTGACTCACGGGGTGACCGAGAACACCGCGGGCCTCGAATACCACAATCAGTCTGGCGCGCTGAACGAGTCGATATCGGACGTGTTCGGTTCGCTCGTCGAACAGTGGTCGCTGAATCAGACTGCGGAGCAGGCCAGTTGGCTCATCGGCCCGGAGATCTTCACTCCTGGCTTCGCCGGCGATGCGCTGCGTTCGATGAAGGATCCCGGTAGGGCGTACGACAACCCGACGATGGGCAAGGATCCGCAGCCCGCCCACATGGACCACTACGTGGTACTGCCCGATACCGCTCGCGGGG
>JAHFVB010000155.1 GCA_023264755.1 Mycobacterium sp.
TCCTGACCCCCACACCGCACGGAATCCTCGGTTAGATGCCACCACCACTTCCGGCCGACCGATCCTTCGCGCGCTCCAATGAGCTGCAAGCCCGCTTGCACGACCTGGTGCCCGGCGGAGCGCACACCTACGCGCGCGGCTCCGATCAGTATCCGGAGTTCATGCCGCCGATACTGGTACGTGGGTCTGGCTGCCGCGTGTGGGACGTCGACGACAACTGCTACGTCGAGTACGGCATGGGGTTGCGCTCGGTCACCCTGGGGCACGGCTACCGACCGGTGGTCGAGGCGGTCAGCGCGGCCATCGCCGAGGGGGTCAACTTCAGCAGGCCGACGGCGCTCGAACTGGCTGCCGCGCAAGATTTCCTGAAACTGGTCCCCGGTGCCGACATGGTGAAGTTCGCCAAGAACGGGTCCGACGCGACCACCGCCGCCGTGAGATTGGCCAGGGCCGCAACCTCTCGGGTGAAGGTCGCGGCCTGCGCGCAACCGTTCTTCTCGACCGACGACTGGTTCATCGGCACCACCCCGATGAAGGGCGGCATTCCCGACTCTGCCGTGGCGACCACCGTCGCGTTCCCCTACAACGACTTGGATGCGCTGGCGACGGTGCTCGCGGGGGACGACGTGGCGTGCGTCATCCTCGAGGCCGCCACCGCGACCGCCGAACCCGCACCCGGTTACCTCGAGGGGGTCCGGGCACTGTGCGACCGGCACGGCACCCTGCTGGTCTTCGACGAGATGATCACCGGATTCCGGTGGTCGGCGCACGGCGCGCAAGGGGTCTACGGGGTAGTGCCCGACCTGTCGTGCTGGGGCAAGGCGATGGGCAACGGCTTCCCGCTCGCGGCGTTGGCCGGCAAGCGGGAGTACATGGAACTCGGCGGGCTGCGCACCGACGAGCGGCGGGTGTTCCTGCTGTCGACCACGCACGGTCCGGAAGCCGCCTCGTTGGCCGCCTTTCGTGCCGTGGTGGCGGCGTATGAACGCGAGGATCCGATCGAGTGCATGGAGCGCGCCGGGCGACAGTTGGCCGCCGGCGTCAACGCCGCCGCCGCAGAAGCGGGGTTGGAGGAGTACCTCCAGGTCATCGGACGGCCGTCATGTCTGGTCTTCGTCACGCGGGACGCCGAGCGGCAGCCCTCCCAGGCCTTCCGAACGTTGTTCCTGCAGGAAATGTTGCGCCGAGGGGTGCTGGGCCAGTCGTTCGTGACGTCGGCGGCGCACACCGAGGCTGACGTCGACGCCACCATCGACGCCGTCCGAGGCGCGCTGCCGAGCTACCGGCGGGCCGTTGAGCAACGCTCGGTCGACGGGCTGTTGGAGGGCCGTCCCGTCGCGCCGGCGCTCCGCCGGGACGCCTCGCCGAGGCAGCTCTAGCCCCCTCGAACTACCCGATTCGCGCGGTCCGTTGCAGCTCATGGCGACGGCGGCGTCGGCGGGGCTGTCGTCGGGCGCCTCCAGCATGCTGACGAAACGATGCTGAAATTGAATCTACGCGCACGATAATTATGCTTCAGCTTGACAGAAGCCTAAGAAATGTACACAGGATCGCAATTTCAGCAATCTGATCTTGGTTGGAGAGCGCCGATAAACTAGCTGTAAGACATACACAGACTGCTATCTGACGTTCAAGTCAGTTACTTTCATACCTTTTGAATGTGATCTACCTCTCTCACTGGACTTTTAGATAGCAAGCCAAGCTGTGAGTGTGCAAATATTAGCTATCAACGTCATGGGCGAACGGAAAGTGAGTCGCGGGATGGCTACTGCGTGCACTGAGCTCGCGGCCACGGGCCGGCGTCCGATGGCCGCGTCCGCACCCTCGCCGGCCAGGTGTCCACGTGTCGGGTGACCCCGGGCCCGCGGCGTCCGCCCCCGGAGCCGGAGGCGAGCTGCGTTGCCGGCTGTGCCAGTCCGCCCGATTGCTCAGCGTGCTCGATCTCGGAGCAACCCCTCCGTGTGAGAAGTTCCTCGCCGAGGACGAACTCGACCTACCCGAAGCGACCTACCCACTACACCTGCGGTTGTGCGAGGACTGCCTACTGCTGCAGATTCCTGCGCTCATCACCCCCGAGGACACGTTCACCGAATACGCCTACTTCTCGTCGTTCTCCGACAGCTGGGTGCGACACGCGAAGACCTTCGTCGCCGACGCCGTTCAGCGGCTGGGGCTCGGGGCCGAGTCCTTCGTCGTCGAAGTGGCCAGTAACGACGGCTACCTGCTACAGCACGCCGTCGCCGCCGGCCTCCGCTGCTTGGGCATCGAGCCCTCGGTGAACGTCGGCGCGGCCGCCCGAGAACGGGGTGTTCCGACCGAAACCGCCTTCCTCGACGAGGAACTGGCCGCAGCCGTGCGCGCCGAGCACGGTCCGGCCCACCTCGTCGTGGCCAACAACGTGTATGCCCACATTCCGGACCTGGTTGGCTTCACCCGCTCGTTGCGCACGCTGCTTGCCGACGACGGCTGGCTGAGCATCGAAGTGCACCACGCTCTGAACCTGGTCAGCCTCGGACAGTTCGACACGATCTACCACGAGCACTTCCAGTACTACACCCTGCTCTCTGCGACACGAGCCCTGGCCACCGCCGGGCTGACCGTCGTCGACGTCGAACTCGTTGCCACGCACGGTGGTTCACTGCGCATCTGGGCCCAACCCGAAAGCCACGCCGGCCCTCCGAGCGATCGGGTCGTCGAAGTGTTGCGCATCGAAGACGAAGCCGGGCTGCACCACGTGGACGGCTATCTGCAGCTTCGCCCCCGGACCGAGGCCATCCGTCACGAACTGCTGCGCTTCCTGCTCGACTGTCGAGCCGAAGGCAAGCGGGTGGTGGGCTACGGCGCTCCGGGCAAGGGCAACACGCTGTTGAACTACTGCGGGATTCGCAGTGACCTGCTGGAGTACACCGTCGATCGCAATCCGTACAAGCACGGCCGCTTCACCCCGGGTACGCGCATCCCGATCCACGATCCCGAGCAACTCGCCAAGGACCGTCCGGACGTGGTGGTCGCCCTGCCGTGGAACCTCGAGACCGAGTTGACCGCGCAACTGGAGTATCTCGGCGACTGGGGCGGGCAATTGGTATTCCCGCTCCCCACTTTGCATTCCGCGGATCGTCCCGCGGTGATCTCGGAACCAAGGGGAACGGGGAGGGCACGCTAGTGAAGGTCGTTCTGTTTTGTGGTGGATACGGCATGCGCATGCGCAACAGCGCGGTCGACGACATCCCCAAGCCCATGCAGATGGTGGGTCCGCGTCCGTTGCTGTGGCACGTCATGCGTTACTACGCGCACTTCGGCCACAAGGACTTCATTCTGTGCCTGGGCTACGGCGGATCGCACATCAAGGACTACTTCCTCAACTACCAGGAAGCGGCGTCGAACGACTTCGTGATGCGTGGGGGCAACGTGGAATTGCTCGACACCGACATCAGCGACTGGACCATCACCTTCGTCGACACGGGCCTGGAATCGCCCATCGGCGAGCGGCTCCGCCGGGTGCGCGAACACCTCGGCGGAGACGAGCACTTCCTGGCCAACTACGCCGACGTGCTCACCGACGCCCCCCTGAACGACATGATCGAGGCCTTCCACGCCTCCGGCACCGCCGCCTCGATGATGCTCGTCCCGCCGCAGCAGTCGTTCCACTGCGTCGAGGTCAGCGAGACCGGCGAGGTGAAGGACATCATCCCCGTCTCGCAACTGCCGATCTGGGAGAACGGCGGATACTTCGTGCTCTCCCAGGAGGTCTTCGACCTGTTGCCGCCCAACGGCGATCTGGTCGCCGACGCCTGTCAGGCGTTGGCGGGCCACGGTCGGCTGTACGGCTACAAGCACGACGGCTTCTGGAAGCCCGCCGATACCTACAAGGAGCGCGCCGAACTCGACGCCGGGTATCACCAAGGCGAACGCCCGTGGGCCGTGTGGGAGAGCGAAGGCGCCGAGGAAGTCGGCGCGGCCGCGCTCGCAAGCTGATGATCGGTCGGCGGTACGGCGGCGGCCAGGTCCATACATCGATGTGTGACAACTACGAAAGAGGCGTTTTGTGACGAATGTCGTTGGGATATGGGATGGGTTGTCGTGGCAGGGGTCACGACCAACGGTCTCGGTCATCATCCCCGCGCTGAACGAAGAGCGGAATCTCCCGCACATCGCGGCGCACATGCCGCCCGATGTCGACGAGGTCGTCTTCGTCAACGGTCAATCGCGAGACAACACCGCAGCATTGGCTCGCGAGATCTGGCCCGACGGCGTCCACGTCCACCAGACCCGCAAGGGCAAGGGCAACGCCCTGGCGTGTGGATTCGCTGCCGCCTCCGGTGACATCGTGGTGATGATCGACGCCGACGGAAGTACCGATCCGGCCGAGATTCCGCGCTTCGTCGGAGCACTGGCCTCCGGCGCAGACTTCGCCAAGGGCTCGCGCTTCGTCCAAGGCGGCGGAAGCGCCGACATCACCAGGCTGCGGCAGCTGGGTAACATGGGCTTCAACGTGTTGGTCAACCTGCTCTTCCGGACCAAGTACACCGACTTGTGCTACGGCTACAACGCCTTCTGGCGGCGCTGCCTGGACGTGCTGGAGCTACCGGCGACCAACTCGACCACTCCCGAATGGGGCGACGGCTTCGAAATCGAGACGCTGATCAACGTTCGGGCCGCGGCCAGTGGCTTCAAGATCGCCGAGGTGTGCAGCTACGAGTCGACGCGGCTCCACGGCGCCAGCAATCTGAACGCAGCCAGGGATGGGCTGAGGATCCTGTGGACCATTCAGCGGGAGTTCCGTCGCGCCCGTCCGATGTTCAGGCGTTCGTCCACCAGCATTGGGCCCGCCAGTGATTCGGCGGCCGTAAGCCAAAGCATGTGGGTGCGGCGCAGGAGCCAACTGACGCCGAAGTGGCGTCGCGGGGGACGGATCCACATCGAGGACGGCTTCGCTTGGCGCCTGGCGGACAGCCGCGCCGAAGACATCGTTTCGTGAGGCGATATACCAGGCAACGGGGAGGCTCAGGGGTGAAGGGATCGGGGCGGCCAAGGGTTTCGCTATGCATTCCCGCCTATCAGGCGGAGCGCTACCTACAACAGACGTTGGATAGCTGCTTGGCTCAGGACTATCCGGATTTCGAGGTGGTGGTGATCGACAACAACAGTTCCGACGGCACCCGCGAGATCCTCGAGACGGTCAAGGACGAACGCGTCCGCGTGATCCGCAACGAGACCACGTTGCCGGTCGTAGAGAACTGGAACCTGGCGGTGCGCATGAGCCGTGGGGAGTTCGTCAAAGTCGTGTGCGCCGACGACATCCTCGAGCCGGACTGCGTGGCCGCGCAGAGCGCCGTCCTCGGCGACAGCCCGGACGTCGCGCTCGTATCGTCGCGGATCGACTTCATCGACGCCGAGGGGCAGTTGCTCAGGCGGGCGCGGGGACTCGGCGGAATCGTCGGCCGTCAGTCCGGGGAGCGCGTGGTCCGGCAGTTGGTCCGCACCGGTAGCTATCCGGTCGGCCCGGCCGTCGCGGTGATGTTCCGGCGCGCGGACTTCGATCGGACCGGGGGGTTCGGTAGCGACCTGGTGCTGACCAGCGACATCGATCTCTGGGTTCGGCTGCTGCGCTGCGGGGACTTCTTCGGAGTCGCGAAGACCCTTGGAGCGCTGCGCTTTACCCTTGGATCGTTGACGAGCTCGATGTCGACGCGCTCCCAACTGGCGCAACGGTCTGAGTTCGTCAGGCGGCTGGCGGCGGATCCGGGGTGGAACGTCACCGTGCTCGATCGCGTGCTCGGACACTTCAATCGTTACGACATGCAACTGAGGCTGTCGCTGCTCTACAAGTTGAGCGCGTTCAGGTCGCGGGCCCGGCGCCGCCACGGGCTCGGTCCCGCGCCGGACGCAGACCGCGTGATGGCAGCCCAGTCGAGAGCCGGGTAGGGCAATGGCTGAGGAGCTTCAAGTCGCCGACCTGCGGCCCGCCGAGCCGGCGCTGGGCGGCCAGGCCGAGCGGACGACAACGCTGTCGGTGGTCGTGTGTGCCTACACCACCCGACGGTGGACCGACATTTGCCGGGCGGCGGAATCCGTGCTGTCCCAACAGTGGCCGGTCACCGAACTCATCCTGGTGATCGATCACTGCGACGAACTGTACGACCGCGCATGCGATCGGTTCGGCGGAGACGAGCGCGTCCTGATTCGACGGAACGTGGAGGCGCCCGGGCTGTCTGGGGCACGCAACACCGGCGTGGCCGCCGCGCACGGCGATGTCATCGCCTTCCTCGACGACGATGCCAGCGCCGACGCCGACTGGGCCAGCACGCTGATGCAGCACTACCAGGACCCCCGAGTCGCCGTCGTCGGAGGTTACGCCGCGCCGGTGTGGCCCGGCGTGCGGCCGCCGTGGATGCCCGCCGAATTCGACTGGGTAGTCGGCTGTAGCTACCCGGGACAGCCGACTCGCCTTGGCCCGGTGCGCAATCCGATCGGCTGCAACATGTCGATACGTCGTGCGGTCTTCGACGTCGTGGGCGGATTCCGGTCGGAGGTGGGGCGCATCGGCTCGACCCCCGTCGGCGGCGAAGAGACCGAACTCTGCCTTCGAATCGGATCGCACCCGTCGACCAACCAGATCTTGTTCGATCCGGAAATGCGCGTGCAACACTATGTTTCGTCCGACCGAGCCACGTTGAAGTACTTCACCCGACGGTGCTACCACGAAGGCCTGTCCAAGGCCGTGGTAAGCGAGCTGACCAAGACCTCGCAGGCACTGAGCACCGAGCGCGCCTACGTGCGCCAGGTACTGCCGCGAGCCGTCGGACGCGAATTGGCGTCCAAGAGGACAGCCGGCCTGGCCCGGGCCGCGGTGATCGTGCTGGGGTTGTCCGTCACCTCCGCCGGTTACCTGCGCGCGAAGGTCGGGCGCCGGCTGTCCGGGGCCGCGGCGTGACGAGCGCAGCGGCACCCGAACTGCGGCTCCGTCCGGTGTTGCCCAGCGGGGGCGCACCCAGCTGGGGTGGCGCCCTGTGGATCGGTGAAGTCTGGCTGGACGACATCGCGCCCGATCGGCCTCCGGTCCGCTGCCGGTTGGAGTCGGCTGCCGGCTACCGACGCGCGAAGTTGTTGGTGCGCAGCGCAGCCGGGCCGCTCGGATTCGTCGAAGTCGCCGTCTCCGAAGGCGAGGTCGAGTTCGCCGAGCTCGCCGCACGGGTCGACGGCCTGCGGCCCGCTCCCGCCCGTCAGACCGCAGCCGAGGCCCGTGAAGACGACGCCATCGCCGTCACGGTCGTCGTGTGCACCCGCGATCGGCCCGCCATGCTGAGCGTCGCGCTCGAATCCATCCTGGCCGTGGACTACCCCAACTTCGACGTGATCGTCGTCGACAACGCCGCCACCACCGACGGAACCCGGGCCTACGTGGCTGGACTCTGCGATCCCCGGGTGCGCCTGATCAGCGAGCCGCACCCCGGGCTCTCCCGCGCCCGAAACCGCGGATTGCTCGAGGCCACCGGTGAAATCGTGGCGTTCACCGACGACGACGTCGTCGTCGACCGGTGGTGGTTGCGCGCGCTGGTCGACGGATTCGGCAGGGCACCGTCGGTGGGCTGCGTCTCCGGCATCGTGGCGGCTGCCGAGCTGCGCACTCCCGCCCAGGCCTACTTCGAACGCCGGGTGTCGTGGTCGGAGACCACCGAGGCCCGCGTGTTCGACTGGGACCAGCCGCCCGCCGACATCCCGCTGTTCCCCTTCGCGGTTCGGCACTACGGCACGGGCGCCAACTTCGCCGTCGCCCGCGACGTGATCCAGCAACTCGCTGGCTTCGACGAATTGCTGGGTGCGGGAACGCCTTCCGGCGGTGGGGAAGACCTCGACGTGTTCTTCCGGGTCCTACGCTCCGGTGCGCAACTGGTGTACGACCCCGCCGCGATCGTCTGGCACCGACACCGGGCGAGCAACGACGAGGTGCTCAAGCAATCCGGTACCTACGGACTGGGGCTGGGGGCGTGGTTCGCGAAGCTGGCGCGCGATCCGAAGACGGCGTGGCTCGTCGGCAAGACCGTCGCGCTGCGCACTCCGGCACTGATCCGACACTTGCGGGCCGCCACGGTAGAGGCGTCGCCGGTGCCGGAACTCGAGACGTTGTTGCCGGCCGACCTCGGCGCCAAGCCGTGGCGATCGATTGGCCGGGGAGCGTGGGCCTACCTGTCCGGAGCAGGTGGCCGCCGTACGCCAGCACCACTGGACGTGCGGGGACGTCTCGGAACCGCCCTCGACCGGGTGGGGCAGCCATGAGCCTCAGCCATTCGAGCGCGACGAGGGCGGATTCGACACCGGATCCGACTGCGCCAGAACAGAACCTGCGGACCAACACGTTCTCACTGATCCTGGCGAGCCTCTTGACCGGAGTACTCGGGCTAGCCTTCTGGGGAGTGGCCGGCCGGATGTACCCGGCGCACGAGGTCGGCGTGGCGGCCGCTGTGATCACCTCGGCGTTGGTGTTGTCGGGCTTGTCGATTCTCAGCGTGGACACCATCTACGAGCGGTTCCTGCCGCTGGCCGGAACCCGCACCGGCGCCATGCTCAAGCACGGCTTCCTGCTCGTCGGCGTCACGGCGCTGGTGGCGGGAGCGGGCCTGGTCGTCTTCGGCCCGCGCCGGGACCTGTTCACCTCACCCTGGCAGATGGCCGGTTACCCACTGTTGGTGATGGTCCTGGCGGTGTTCGCACTCCAGGACAAGGCGACCCTGGGGCTCGGCGTCGCGCGTTGGGCTGCCGCGATGAACTCGCTACACGCGGCCGCCAAACTCGTCGTCCTGGTGATCCTGGCCGGGACCGGCAGTGCGCTGTCGATCGTATCGGCCTGGGGCGGGACCGCCGTCGTGGCAGCCCTGTTGCTTCTGGTGGCGATGCGGCGTCGATACCGTTCGCATCCCCAGTTCCTGGAACCGCCGAACCTGCCGCCGACCAATCAATTGTGGTCGTACTACGGATCGTCCTTCGGGCTGTCCGCGCTGTGGGCGATCGGGCCGCTCGTCGTCCCGCTCATCGTGCTCAGCAGGTTCGGCGCGGTCACCAACGCGCACTTCGTGGTGACCTGGGCGGTCGTCAACGCGTTGTACTTCGCCGTGCACTTGGTCATGAGTCCGTTCGTGGCCGAAGTCGCCGCCCACCCCGAGCGGGTGGCCTCGCTATCGGTGCGGATGGTGCAGATCATGGTCGGCGTGGTGGTCGTCGGCAGCCTGGGCCTGGTGGTCGTCGGTCCCACCGTGCTGAGCATCGTCGGCCCCGAATATCGGACACAGGGTCAGGGCTTGCTCTATCTGGCCGCCGCGTTCATTCCGCTGTCGGCGGTGGGC
>JAHFVB010000156.1 GCA_023264755.1 Mycobacterium sp.
ACTTCGGAGTCGCCGAAGTCGCGGCCGTAGTGCGCGAAGACCTCGGGCCGGGTCCTGGCCTGGACCTGCCAGCCGCGGGCGGCGAGATAGTCGACGACGGGCTGGCGCTCGCCCGGGTAGAACAGGTCGGCCAGGTTGACGCTGAATCCCTGGTCGGCCCAGGCCGCGTTGATGGCGCTGGCGCGCTCGCCGATGCTGGCGCCGCCGTCGGGGTGATACTCGGTGGCCAACCGGCTACCCGGCGCCGACAGCTCGGTGAGCTCGTCGAACAGCCGGTATTGCGCCTCGGGAGGCAAGTAGGCCAGCAGCCCCTCGGCGCTCCAGGCGGTGGGCTGGGTGGGGTCGAACCCGGCGCGACGCAGCGCCTCGGGCCAGTCGTCGCGCAGGTCGACGGCCACCACTCGACGCTCACAGGTCGGGACGGCGCCGAGGTCGGCCATGGTCGCCGACTTGGCTTCGATGACCTGAGGCTGGTCGAGCTCGTAGACCGTGGTGCCGTCCGGCCAGGGCAACCGGTAGGCCCGCGAATCGAGCCCGGAGGCCAGGATCACGGCCTGCCGAATTCCGGACTCGGTCGCCTCGATGAAGAAGTCGTCGAAGAATCGGGTGCGCACCGCCATGATGGTGGTCAGCACCTTGGCGGCCCCACCGTCGTCGGCGGCATCGGTGGCGAGCTCGCCGTCGACGAGCTTGGTGAAGAAGTCGATGCCGACGGCGCGCACCAGCGGCTCGGCATAGGGGTCCTGAATCAGCGGATTCGGTTCCCGGCTGGCCAGCGCCCGGGCTGCGGCCACCATGGTCGCCGTGGCGCCGACGCTCGAGGCGAGGTCCCAGCTGTCGGCGTCCGAGCGCGTCATCGGGCACCGCCGAGCAGCTCGACCCCGACCGGGGTTTCCTCGTCTAGGGGTCGACAGTCGTCAGCAGGGTTCACGTGCGGCCCTCCACGTCACTAGTTAGCTGAGATAATCAGTTTCTTCGACTGTACGCTTCGAATCTGGAGGTCCGATTGGACCGCCAGCTCGCCGATCGGATGCGGGTCAGACCACGAGCGGGCGGAGCAGGGGTGGGAGTTAGAGGGTCCGCCAACTGCTACTCTCGTAGACTGTTTGACAAGCGACGTCGCTGGCTGCGGGCTTGCCTGCGTGCCTTGCGGACGGATCGCACACGACTTACCCAAACGCTGGTCCAGCCAGCCCCACATTGGTACGCCGCGACAAGTGCTCGGCTGCGCAGGAGGAAGAGTGCTCTCGGCATTCATAGCGTCACTACGGACGGCCGAACTCAGGCGCAAGATCCTCTTCACCCTGGCGCTCGTCATCATCTACCGGGTCGGCGCGACGATGCCGTCACCCGGTGTCAACTACCCGCACGTCCAGCAGTGCATCAAAGAGGTCAGCGGCGGCGACTCCGCGCAGATCTACTCGCTGATCAACCTGTTCTCCGGCGGTGCGCTGCTGCAGTTGTCGGTGTTCGCGGTCGGGATCATGCCGTACATCACGGCCAGCATCATCGTGCAGTTGCTCGGCGTGGTCATCCCGCGCTTCGAGCAACTGCGTAAGGAAGGCCAGAGCGGCCAGAACAAGCTGACGCAGTACACGCGGTATCTGACGATCGCACTGGCCGTACTGCAGGGCACGTCGATCGTGGCGTTGGCCGCCAACGGCGGATTGCTCCAGGGCTGCTCGGTCGACATCCTCCAGAACTCGAACATCTTCACGCTGTTCGTCATCGTGATGGTGCTGACCGCAGGCGCGGCCCTGGTGATGTGGATGGGCGAGCTCATTCAGGAACGCGGCATCGGCAACGGCATGTCGCTGATGATCTTCGCCGGCATCGCCGCCCGGATCCCGTCCGAGGGCAAGACCATCCTCGATTCGCGTGGTGGCCTGGTCTTCAGCGCGGTCTCCGCCGCAGCGCTGATCATCATCGTCGGCGTGGTCTTCGTCGAGCAGGGTCAGCGCCGCATCCCGGTGCAGTACGCCAAGCGCATGGTGGGCCGACGCGTTTACGGCGGCGCCTCCACCTACCTGCCCCTCAAGGTCAACCAGGCCGGCGTCATCCCCGTCATCTTCGCGTCTTCGCTGATCTACATCCCGCACCTGATCACCCAGCTGGTCAACAGCGGCAAGCCCAACGGCGGTACCGGATGGTGGTCCAAGTTCGTCGCGAACTACCTGACCAACCCGGCGAGCCCGGCCTACATCGCCATCTACTTCGGCCTCATCATCTTCTTCACGTACTTCTACGTCTCCATCACGTTCAACCCCGAAGAGCGGGCCGACGAGATGAAGAAGTACGGCGGCTTCATCCCCGGCATCCGGCCGGGGAAGCCGACCGCCGACTACCTGCAGTACGTGCTCAGCCGCATTACCCTGCCCGGTTCCATCTACCTCGGAACCATCGCCGTGCTGCCCAACTTGTTCTTGGAACTCGGCAACAGTGGCGGGGTGCAGAATTTCCCGTTCGGCGGAACGTCGCTTCTGATCATGATCGGCGTCGGCCTGGATACCGTTAAGCAGATCGAAAGCCAGCTCATGCAGCGCAACTATGAAGGGTTCCTCAAGTGAGAATCGTGTTGCTTGGACCGCCCGGCGCCGGCAAGGGCACTCAGGCCGAGAAGCTCGTCCAGAAGCTCGGTATCCCGCAGATTTCCACGGGCGACCTCTTCCGGCACAACATCAGCACCGGCACCAAGCTAGGGCTGGAGGCCAAGAAGTACCTCGACTCGGGTGACCTGGTGCCGGCCACCCTGACCAATGCCTTGGTCGACGACCGGCTCAACGACGCCGACGTCGCCGACGGCTTCATCCTCGACGGCTTCCCCCGTTCGGTGGAGCAGGCCGAGGCGCTGCGCGAGATGCTGGCCAAGCGCAACCTTGAACTCGACGCGGTGCTGGAGTTCCGCGTCTCCGAGGACGAGCTACTGAAGCGGCTCAAGAGTCGGGGCCGCGCCGACGACACCGACGACGTCATCCTCAACCGGATGAAGGTGTACCGCGCCGAGACGGCCCCACTGCTGGATTACTACCAGGGTGAGCTCGAGACCGTCGACGCCGTCGGTGACCTCGACGAGGTGTTCGCCCGCGCCTTGCATGCGCTCGGCAAGTAGATGATCAACGTGCCGGGGCTGCGCAACCGCAAGGTCGTTCCCCAACGCACGGCCGGTGAACTCGACGCGATGGCGGCCGCAGGCGCACTGGTCGCGGCCGCGCTGCGGGCGGTCCAAGCCGCCGCCGTCCCGGGAGTGTCCACGTTGGAACTCGACGAGGTGGCCGAGGGGGTCATCCGCGCAGGCGGCGGCATCCCGTCCTTCCTCGGTTACCACGGCTTCCCCGCCAGCATCTGCTCATCGGTCAACGATCGCATCGTGCACGGCATCCCGTCCGCGGCCGAACTGCTGGCCGAAGGTGACCTGGTCTCGATCGACTGCGGCGCCATCCTCGACGGCTGGCACGGAGACTCGGCGTTCACGTTCGGTGTCGGCGCGCTGATTCCCGCCGACGAAGCGCTCTCGGAGGCCACCCGGCTGTCCATGGAGGCGGGCATCGCCGCCATGGTGCCCGGCAACCGACTCAGCGACGTCTCCCACGCCATCGAGACCGGCACGCACGCCGCCGAGCAGGCCCACGGCCGCAAGTACGGGATCGTCGCAGGCTACGGCGGGCACGGCATCGGTCGTGAGATGCACATGGATCCGTTCCTGCCCAACGAAGGCGCGCCGGGCCGCGGGCCGTACCTGGCGCCGGGCTCGGTGTTGGCCATCGAGCCGATGCTGACCCTGGGCACCGGGCGAAGCAAGGTGCTCGACGACGACTGGACGGTCGTCACAGGTGACGGATCCCGGGCAGCGCACTGGGAGCACACCGTGGCCGCCACCGAAGACGGGCCCCGGATTCTCACGCTCTAGGGGACTGGCGCGCTGCGGCGCCGACTCGGTCCGCGAGAATTGCCCACCGCGCGGCGCGTATCTGACGATCGACGGGTCCTGCGGGCCCCACGTGCGGCATAGTCGCTCGTAGGCGGGCACGCGACCGGCCGCCCCGTTGAACCCCAACGGCCTCCACAGCGTGTTAACTGGCGGAGGTTGGGAATGGAAGATCCAGAGGCCGCCATGATGCGGGTGCTCTACGACGAGCACGCCGGCGCGCTGTGGCGCTACGTGCTGCGGCTGACCGGCGATGCCGCGCGCGCAGAGGACGTGGTCCAGGAGACGCTGCTGCGGGCGTGGAGACATCCCGAGGTGACCAAGGACGCCGAGCGTTCCGCCCGGGCGTGGTTGTTCACCGTGGCGCGCAACCAGATCATCGACGAGCGGCGCAGCGCCCGATTCCGCAACGAGACCGGCACCCCCGACGTCGAACGGGTGGCCGACCACGCCGGCCCGGACGAAGTGGACGGCGCACTGGACCGGCTACTGCTCGGCACCGCCATGAACGAACTTTCCAAGGATCACCGCGCGGTGATCCTGAGGGCGTATTACCAAGGCCAGAGCGTCACGCAGATCGCAAACGAACTGCAGATCGCCGAGGGCACGGTCAAGTCGCGGTTGCACTACGCAGTCCGCGCACTTCGCCTCAACCTGCAGGAGATGGGGGTGACACGGTGACGCTATCGGGAGGACCCCGGAGCCTGGAACCCGTCGAGGGCGACCGCTACACGACCTGGGACGCCGCATACGTGCTCGGTTCGTTGTCGAGCGCCGAACGCCGCGAGTACGAGGCGCACCTGGAGACCTGTGAACGCTGCCGCGCGGCGGTCGGCGACATCAGCGGCATGCCCGCGCTGCTGGCCATGCTCGACGCCGAGGACGTGCGGGCGCTGGCCGAGGAAGCTCAGCCCGAGCCGCCGCCACTGCGGCCCGAGTTGCGCACGCAGGTGCTCGACAAGGTGCGTTGGCGCAGACGCCGCTCGCGGCTGGTGACCTACGCCGCGATGGGGGTGGCAGCGGCGCTGCTGGCCGTCGGACTGGTGGTCGCCGTCCGCCCCGGCCTGGTGGGACTGCAACCAAGCACCGAGCAGGTGACAGCGCAACAACTGGAGATGAACAAGCTCGTCTCGACGCCGTTCAGCGCGACCATCTCGTTGAACAGCTTCGCGTGGGGCACTCGCATCGACATGGCCTGCACCTACGGCAATTGGTCTAGCGGCGGAAGCACTCCGCCGAGCAACCTCGGCATGGTCGTGGTCGGTCGGGACGGAACTCGCACCCAGATAGCCACGTGGCTCGGACTGTCCGGAGCCACGGCGCTACCCAGTGGAAACACGCCGATGCCGGTCGGTCAGATCGCCGCGGTGCAGCTGGTATCCGCGGACTCGGGACAGGTGTTGCTCGAACGTCAGCTGTGAGCTTCCCGCTGCGGTGAACCCCGGCGCCCCGCGCGTCGTGTCACTAGCAGCAACGGGAAGTAGGTGAGCGATGAGCGGCAAGTACCGGGTGGTCGACTACATCGTCGACGAACTCGCCGCTGGCGGAGTCGAATACGTCTTCGGCGTCGATGGCGCCAACATCGAAGACCTCTACGACGCCATGAGCCTCCACCCAGGGGTCACCGGCATTCTGGCCAAGCACGAGTTCTCCGCGGCCACCATGGCCGACGGGTACCGCAGGGCGTCTTCCACCATGGGAGTGGTCGCCGCCACCTCCGGGGGCGGGTCATTGAATCTGGTTGCCGGACTTGGAGAATCGTATGCCAGTCGAGTGCCGGTGCTGGCCCTGGTCGGGCAGCCGCCCACGACGCTGGACGGGCACGGCAGCTTCCAGGACACCAGCGGAGCCGGCGGATCGCTCGACGCGGTCGCCCTGTTCTCGGCGGTGTCGCGGTACTGCCGGCGGGTAGTCGACCCCAACGACGTCGTCACGGCGCTGCCGGCGGCCATCGCCGCTGCCACCGCAGGCGGTCCGGCGGTGCTCCTGCTGCCCAAGGACGTGCAGCAGAGCCTGATCGAGCGGCGCGACGGACCTGCCCACGACCCCAAAGTCGTTGTCAAGCAGCGGGTTGCGGACGTCAGGCTGATCGTCGACGAACTGCGCCGTGCCCAGGGGCCGATCACGATCATCGCAGGCGAACAGGTTGCCCGCGACGACGCGCGGCCGGCGCTCGAGCGCCTACGAGCCGCGCTGGACGCCTGGATCGCGACGGTGCCGGAAGCCAAGGACGTCGGATGCCCACCCGAGTCCGATGCGTGGTCGGTGTTGGGAGTCACCGGGATCATGGGTCACCCCGGGGTCGAGCGGGCGCTGGCCGCCAGCGCGGCGTGCCTGGTGGTCGGCACCCGGCTCTCGGCGACCGCGCGAGCCGGCCTCGAGACCGTACTGGGCCGAGTGCCGGTGTTGTCGATCGGCTCGGCCGAGCCGTACCTGCCCGCGCTCCACGTGCCCAGCGACGACCTGGGCGCCGCATTGGACGCGGTGACCCGAGCGCTGACCCCATCGGTCGTGCCGCAGGTGCCACGGGTGGTGGAAGGGCCGCCCCACAACGAGTTACGACCACCCCGGTACGACGGACCCGGTATCGGCTATCGCGAGGCGATGGCCGCCCTCGACGAGGCGCTGCCCGACACCGCCGACGTCGTGGTCGACGCCGGAAACAGCGGCGCCGCCGCCATCCACTACCTGCCGGTGCGCAACTCCGGACGTTTCGTCGTGGCCCTGGGCATGGGCGGCATGGGATACAGCTTCGGTGCGGGCATCGGGATGGCGTTCGCGAGGCCGCACCGGCGCACCGTGGTCGTCGCCGGGGACGGATCGTTCTTCATGCACGGCATGGAACTGCACACCGCGATCGAGTACGGCCTACCGCTGACCGTCGTGCTGTTCAACAACAACGCCCATGCCATGTGCGTCACCCGGGAGCAACTCTTCTACGGCGGCCAATACAGCTACAACCGCTTCCGTCCGAGCCGGCTCGGCGCCGGTCTGGCCGCCATGTTTCCCGGGCTTCCGTCCGTCGACGTCACGGACTTCGCGGCACTCCCAGAGGCACTGCGCGCGGCCTTCGCGTGCGCTGGGCCGGCCGTGGTGAGCATCGAATGCTCAGCCGACGAGATCCCGCCCTTCGCGCCCTTTCTACAAGCCCAGCAACACCATTCGATCAACCATCAGTCACTCAACAAGGAGGAGAGCCGCCATGTCGCTGCCCGCTCTTGACGACATCACCACCCCCATCGACGGGGTCATCCGCATCGAGACCTCGCCACGGGAACAGGCCACCCCGATCATCATGGAGATGATGCGGTCGGTCTACCCGCACGATCAGGTGTTCGGCGAGTTCTGCACCGTCAACGCCTACGTCGACTGCCCACCGGACGAGCTGTTCGGGTACCTGTCGGACACCCGCAGCCTGGAGGAGTGGACCTACAGCCTGCGCGGGTTCACACCCACCGAGGAGCCCGGATTGTGGTTAGCCTACGACCGGTTGGGCTCGGAGACCGAGATCTACACCCGCACCGTGTCGAATGCACAGGCCCGCACCGTGGACTACCACTGTGCGTGGGATCAGGGCAAGCACCTTTGGATGATCTACCTGATGCGGGTGGTGGATGCCCAGGTGGTGTTCGACAAGCCCGGTTCGGTGGTGTTGTGGACCAACTGTCACCACCCGTTCTACGACCGAAATCCCTATCCGGAAACTGCTCCGCAGGAGCGTCCGGTCTGGGTCGGCGACTTCTGGGACATGTTCGGTGCAGGGCATGAACTGGAACTGAAGAACCTCAAGGCGATCGCCGAGTACCGCCACCACAACGGCCTGCCGGTGACCCCGGCCTGGATGAGCTGAGAACCGCCGTGAACGATCAGAAGACCGTCAGTTTGCTCGACCTGTCCACCTATCTGCCCGGTGCTCCGATTGGAGCCGACTACTACGCACAGTTCGCCGACTCCGACGACCTGCGCGACAACCTGATGTTCCGCGCCCCGAAGTTCCGTCACCACGTGGGTGAGGACGAGACCGCCGTCGACATGGTCGAACGGGCCGCCGCAGGGCTGCGGGACCGGCACGGTGCCGACGCGTTGGCCAACGTCGACGTGTTGATCACCCACAGTCAGCTGCCCGACGTTCCGTTCTACGGAGGCGGCGGGGCGATGGCGCATCGCCTTGGCATGAAACCGAATTGGGTGATCGACCTACACAACGGCGGGTGCGCGGCCTTCGTGCTCGGACTCAAGTTGGCGCGCAACCTGCTGGCGTCCGGTGAAGGGCGCACCGCGCTGGTCGCCGTCGCTCAGAACTCGGCGGGGACGGCCTTCGATCAGCCGACCATCCGACGCAAGGCGCAGGCCGCGGTGCCCGGCGACGGGGCCGCAGTCGGACTGGTCGCGGTGTCGGACGAGTCGCCGATTCTGGACGTCGAGTGCCGCACCTACGGCGAGTACGCCGGGGACATGTCACTGGCCGTCGATCCGGTGCGCAAGTGGTGGCAGGCGGGTCCCGGCGAAGGTTGCATCGGGTTCACCGAGAGCAATATCACCAAGGTGCTGGCCCGCGGCAACCGGCAGGTGCCCGAAGTTGCCCTGGCGGTATGCGACCGAATCGGGTTGGCACCCAAGGACCTTGATCTGCTGGTCACCAACCAGCCGAACCGGGTCTTCCTACGGAATTGGCGCGAAGCCCTGGAACTGCCGCCCGAACGGCACCGCGACACCTTCGACGAGTGCGGCAACCTCTTCGCCGCGGGCATTCCGGTCAATCTCGATCGGGCGATCACCGAAGGGCAGGTTAAGACCGGCGACGTGGTGATGATGGCGGCCTTCGCGCACGCAGGTGACTTCGCCGGGGCCGCCGCCATCAAGTGGGGCGGCCGCACACAATGACCCCGCACTTCGCGCTCGCCGACGCCATCGAGGCACTCGAACCGGCGATGAACCCGTTCGCGTTGTCGCTCAACGAGAATCCCTTCCCCCCGTTGCCGTCCGTGCGTTCGGCGCTGGCCGCGTCGCTCGGCACCGCCAACCGCTATCCGGAGTTCCTGCCCGACCGGTTGCGCACGCTGATCGCGGGCCGGGTCGGCGTCCGCGACGAGCAGGTGGTGATCGGCGCAGGGGCCACCGGGGTGGCGGTGCAGGTGCTGCACGCCGTCACCAGCCCGGGGGACACCATGGTGTTGACGTCGCCGACGTTCGACGGGTATCCGATCTTCGCCGAGATGGCGCGGCTGCGCTCGGTCACGGTCGCGCTCGACCGGCACGGCCACCACGACCTCGACGCCGTGGCCGACGCCGTCCGCAACGCCCGCGTCGTCGTGCTGTGTCGGCCCCACAATCCCACCGGGACCATCGAATCCGCGGCCGACGTGGAACGCTTCCTGCGACGCATCCCGTCGGACACCGTGGTGCTGCTGGA
>JAHFVB010000157.1 GCA_023264755.1 Mycobacterium sp.
GCCCACGCCGCGAGGGTGTGCCCACCTTCGTGGTACGCGGTGATCTTCTTCTCGTGCTCGCTGATGATGCGGCCCTTGCGGCGCGGTCCGCCGACCACCCGGTCGACGGCCTCCTCGAGGGCGGCCGCGGCGATGACGGTGCCGTTCTCGCGGGCCGTGAGCAGCGCGGCCTCGTTGATGACGTTCGCCAGGTCGGCGCCGGACATGCCGACGGTGCGCTTGGCCAGGCCGTCGAGATCGGCGTCGGGGGCGATGGGCTTGCCCTGCGAATGCACCCGCAGTACCGCGCGGCGGCCGGCGATGTCGGGGTTGGAGACCGGGATCTGCCGGTCGAACCGACCGGGGCGCAGCAGCGCGGGGTCGAGGATGTCGGGGCGGTTGGTCGCGGCGATCAGGATGACGCCCTGGCGTTCGCCGAAGCCGTCCATCTCGACGAGCAGCTGGTTGAGTGTCTGCTCGCGTTCGTCGTGCCCACCGCCGAGGCCGGCGCCGCGTTGGCGGCCGACGGCGTCGATCTCGTCGACGAAGATGATGCACGGGCTGTTCTGCTTGGCCTGTTCGAACATGTCGCGCACGCGGGAGGCGCCGACGCCGACGAACATCTCGACGAAGTCCGAGCCGGAGATGGTGAAGAACGGCACCCCGGCCTCACCGGCCACGGCGCGGGCCAGCAGCGTCTTGCCGGTGCCGGGCGGCCCGTAGAGCAGGACGCCCTTGGGGATCTTGGCGCCGAGCGCTTGATAGCGGCTGGGGTTCTGCAGGAAGTCCTTGATCTCGTAGAGCTCTTCGACGGCCTCGTCCACGCCCGCGACGTCGGCGAACGTGGTCTTGGGCAGGTCCTTGTTGAGCTGCTTGGCCTTCGACTTGCCGAAGCCGAAGCCCATCCGGCCGCCGGACTGCATGCGGGAGAACATCACGAACAACCCGACGAGCAGCAGCAACGGCAGCATGTAGATCAGCAGCGAGCCGACCACGCTGCCCTCGGTGACGACGGTGTTGGTCTTGACCTTCTTGGCCTGGAGCGCGTTGAACAGCTCCACGCCGTACCCCGTCGGGTACTTGGTGATGACCTTTTCGCTGTTCTCGGTGTCGCCGTTGGCGTTCTTGAGGTCTAGCCGCAGCTGCTGTTCGCGGTCATCGAGTTGTGCGCTCTTGACGTTGTCCGAATCGATCTGGGCGACCGCCACCGACGTGTCGACGGGCTTGTAGCCGCGAGTGTCGTCGCTGAAGTAGAAGAAGGACCAAGCAAGGAGCAGCACGACCGCGATCGCGGTGACGGTACGGACGACGTTCTTTCGATTCATCGAGCATCGGCCTACTACGGCCAGGTCCTTCCGATACGCATGCCAGGTTCGTTCAGGTTACCGCTAGACCAACGAGCGACAGTTCCCGACGGCTTGCCGGACGGAACCGACACTGTGGTCCGACGGCTTGCCGGACGGAACCGACGCTACTGGTATCGCGGTCGCAGAAGCCCGGATCTGTAGGGTGCCGGTATGCCGATCAGCGCGTGGGCGAAGGCGCCAACTCGATTCCTCGTCCTCGCCGCGGCAGGGCTGGCCGTCGCCGGGCTCGCGGGCTGCGACGCCAAGTCCGGGCCCGAGCCAGGGCCGGCGGCGCCGGGCAGCGTGCGGCAGGTGACCGTCGTCGGCGAGGGCAAGGTGCAGGGTGTCCCCGACACCGTCACCGTGAACGCAGCCATCGAGTCCACCGCATCCGATGCCAGCACCGCCCTGAACCAGACCAGCCAGCGCATGACGGCGGTCACCGACGCGGTGGCCGGCCAGGGCATCGACCGCAAGGACGTCAGCACCACCGGCGTCACCCTGGCGCCGCAGTACGGCGACAACTCCGTCATCACCGGCTACCAGGCGAGCAACTCGATCGAGGTGAAGATCCGCAAGCTCGACGCCGCCTCGCCGACGATCCTGGCGATTCAGAACGCGGGCGGCAACGCCACGCGCATCAACTCGGTGAACCTGTCGATCGAGGACGATTCGCAGTTGGTGAAGGACGCTCGCGCCCGCGCGTTCGAGGATGCCAAGAGCCGGGCTCAGCAGTACGCCCAGCTGGCCGGGCTCGACCTGGGCAAGGTCGTCTCGATCACCGAGGCCGGCGCCAATGTGCCGCCGACGCCGATGCCGATGCCGCGCTTCGATGCGACCGCGCAGGCGGCGGTGCCGATCTCGCCGGGTCAGCAGACCGTCGGGTTCTCGGTGACGGTGGTGTGGGAACTCGGCTGAGCGCGGCGCCGACCGGCTAAGCCGGAGCGAGCTGCACCGGAATGCCGTTCAGCACCGCGGTGCCCGACAGCGGATCGAGTGCCGTCCCGTCGTTGAGCTGATTGACGTTGACGCCGGGGGTGGCCGCCGCGACGGCCATCTTGGTGCCGTTGCGGTCGTGCCCCCACCCGTGCGGCAGGGAGACGACGCCACGCCTGATGGCATCGGTCAGTTCGACGGGGGCCTCGAGTTCCCCACCCGGCCCCTTGATGCGGGCCGCGTCGGTGATCCCGAGCTCGGCGGCGTCGGCGGGGTGCATCTGCAGCGTGCAGCGATTGGTGCCGCCGTTCAGGGCGACCAGGTTGTGCATCCAGCTGTTGTTGGACCGCAGGTGCCTGCGTCCGATCAGCATGAATCCCACGGGTCCGCCGCTGGCCACCGACGCCCGCAAGCGCGCGACGTCTTCGACGAGTGCGGCGGGCGCCAGTTCGATCTTGCCGGTGGGCGTCCGCAGCACCTCGGATAGCCGTGGCTGCAGCGGTCCCAGATCGATGCCGTGCGGAGCGGCGACGAGGCGGGCCAGGTTCAGCCCGTCGGGCTTCGCGCCGAACGCGTCGCCGTACGGTCCCAGCCGCAGCATCATGTCGAGTCGGCGTTCGTAACCGCGGCCCTGGGGCAGCATCGCCGTCAGTTCTTGGGGGTCGCGGCCCGCGACCGGCGAATCGGGATCGGCGGTTTCGCTGGCCAGCGTCATGGCGATCACCTGCTCGTCCACCAGGGCCGGGTCGGCGAAGGGGCCCAGTCCGTAGAGGATGAGCGCGAGCCTGGACAGGATCTCGGGCTCGTCGGGTTGGCCGGGCGCCAGCGGCAGCGCGGGTGGTGAGTAGCGGGCGTTGTTGCGCACCGAAGCGCCGGCGAGGGCGACGTCGTAGTGGGCGCTGCGCGAGGGCGGCGGCGGGGGCAGGATGACGTCGGCGTGCCGCGTCGTCTCGTTGAGGTAGGGGTCGATGCTCAACATGAACCCGACTCCGTCGAGTGCCCGGCTCAACCGCTCGCCGTCGGGAGCCGAGAGTGCCGGGTTGCCCGCAATGGTGACGACCGCCTTGACTTGGCCGTCGCCGGGCGTATCCAGTTCCTCGGCGAGCGCGGCGGCGGGCAGCTCGGACAGCACTTCGGGGTACCCGGACACTCGGCTGTGCCAGCGTCCCGTGCGGAAGCCGCGGCCCGGCTTCGGCGGGCGCGGGGCCCGGCTCACCGGCGACTGCGGGAACATAGCGCCGCCCCGGCGGTCCAGATTGCCCGTCAGGATGTTGACCACGTCCACCAGCCAGCTGCCGAGGGTTCCGAATTCGACGGTGGACGTTCCGATTCGGCCGTACACCACTGCCGTGGGGGCAGCGGCGAGGTCTCTGGCGACGGTCCGAATGTCCTCGGCGGGTATCCCGCAGTAGGCGGCGACGGTTTCCGGGGCGAACTCTTCGGCCAGCGCACGCACTTCGTCGATTCCGACGACGTGCTCGGCGAGCCCACCGAGCTCGGGGCTCACCAGGTCTTCGTCGAACAGCGTGTGGACCACGGCGAACAACAGGGCGGCATCGGTGCCCGGCCGCGGCGCGAGGTGCTTGTCGGCCAGTTCTGCGGTGCGGGTCCGGGCGGGGTCGATGACGACGAGTCGACCGCCGCGCTTGCGTAGTGCCTTGAGCTTTCCGCCGAAGTCCGCCGCGGTGGCCAGGCTTCCGTTGGACACCAAGGGATTCGCGCCGATGACGACGAGGTGATCGGTGTGGTCGAGGTCCGGGACCGTGAATGCGACGGCGTTGCCGAACATCAGCCCCAGCGCGACGTGCTTGGGCATCTGGTCCAGGGTGCTGGCCGAGTAGAGCTGCCGGGTGCCAAGGCCCTTGATGATCAAGGGCACGTACAGTCCGCCGGCGATCGTGTGTGCGTTGGGGTTGCCGACGTAGACCGCCACCGACTGGCCACCGTGGTCGCGCAGTACCGCGCCAAGGCCGTCCGCCGCGGCTTGGAAGGCCTCGTCCCAGCTCACCTCGACCAGTTCGCCGTCCCGCCGCACCATCGGGGCGCTGAGCCGGTCCGGGTCGCTGTCGAGGGCTCCGAAGCTGGCGCCCTTGGGGCAGATGAAGCCGGCGCTGAAGACGTCTTCCCGATCGCCGCGGGCCTTGGTCACCCGGCCCTGCTCGATGGTGAGTGACAGCCCGCAGGTGGCCTCGCAGAACGGGCAGATCCGCAGGGCGGTCTGGGTTTCGTCGACGATGTCCAGTGGGGTCATGTCACGTCCCTTCGGGTCAGGGCTCCTCGTACACCTTCGGGTCGAGGGTGCCGATGAACGGCAGATCGCGGTAGCGCTCCGCGTAGTCGAGGCCGTAACCGACGACGAACTCGTTGGGGATGTCGAACCCGATGTAGTCGATGTCGAGGTCGACGCGGATGGCATCGGGCTTGCGCAGCAACGTGCACACCTTCAGCGACCGCGGATGGCGGGTGGCCAGGTTGCGCAGCAACCACTTCAGGGTCAGCCCCGAGTCGACGATGTCCTCGACGATCAGGACGTCGCGCTCGTTGATGTCGCGGTCGAGGTCCTTCAGGATCCGGACGACGCCGGACGACGACGTCGACGAGCCGTACGAGCTGACCGCCATGAACTCCAGTTGAGTGGGCAACGGGATGGCTCTGGCGAGGTCGGTGACGAACATGACCGCACCCTTGAGCACGGTGACCAGAAGGAGGTCCTGGCCGCCGGTGACGGCGTCGCGGTAGAGCTCGCCGACCATTGCTCCCAACTCGGCGACGCGAACCTGAATCTGGTCCTCGGACAGGAGCACCGATTTGATGTCGCCGGGGTAGAGCTCGGCGGCAGGATGCGCAGGCACGGCATCAGCGTGCCACGTCGATGCCCCCGCGACCAATGCGGGGAGCGATGTGAGTTCGCTAGACCGGTTCGCGGGTCAGCACCAGCCGGCCGGCGCGACGGCCCGCGACCAACCGTTGCCCACGAAAAGTCGATCCCACCGCGACCCCGCCTTGGCCGCGCCAATCGGTGACGAGCGTGTCGACGCCCCGAATGTGCTTGTCGGTCAGCCCGGTGGCCCCACCGGCCAGCAGCCAGCCTCGGATGACGCGACGCCGCACGGCGGCCGGCAACGTCGCCAACTCGGCGACGTCCAGTCCTCCTTCGGAGTGGAGCTCGCGAAGTGCGTTCGCCGCGTCGACGTCGAGGGCGTCGACGTCCTCCCGCAAGGCCTCCGCGGTGCGGGCCAGCGCTTCGGCGACGCCGCCGCCGAGGATGTCCTCGAGCAGGGGCAACGCCTCGTTGCGCAGCCGCACTCGGGTGAACCGCGGGTCGCTGTTGTGCGGGTCCTGCCACGGCGTGAGGCCCAACTCGGCGCAGCAGGCGTGCGTCAGCGCCCGCCGCACCCCGAGCAGCGGCCGACCCCACGGCGGATCGAAGGCCCGCATGCCCGCGATGGAGCGGGGACCGGAGCCACGTCCGAGTCCGAGTAGCACCGTCTCGGCCTGATCGTCGAGGGTGTGGGCCAGCAGTACCGGGGCGCCGGCCCTGGCTGCGTCCAACGCGACGTACCGGGCGGCGCGGGCGGCCCCCTCCGGGCCGCCGTCGGTGCCCACGTCCACGCGCAGCACCAGGGCGTCGACGCAACCCAACGTCAGTGCCTGCGCGCGGGCCTGCTCGCAGACGCCTTCGGAGTCGGCTTGCAGCCCATGGTCGACGATCAACGCGATGGTGTCGCGCTGTCGGGCGGCGACCGCCGCGAGCGCCACGGAGTCCGGTCCCCCCGAAAGTGCCACGCACCAGCGGCTTTCGCCGGGCAGGTGGGTGCGGGCGAACTGGGCGACGGCCTTGCTCAGCGCCGCTACAGAACCCGATCGATCCATCGTTGTGGTTCGTCGACTTCCCTTGGCAGCGGCAGGGTTTCGGGGCTGGTCCAGATGGCGTTGAACCGATCCATGCCGACCGTGGTCACCACGTGGTCGACGAAGGCCTTGCCGCGGGTGTACTGACTGAGCTTGGCGTCGATGCCGATCAGCGCCCGGATGACGCGCTGCAGGGGCGGCTGCTTGCGTTGGCGGCGCTCGTCGAACCGACGCCTGATCGTGGCCACGGACGGCACGACCGCGGGGCCGACGGCATCCATCACGTGGTCGGCATGGCCTTCCAGCAGCGTGCCGAGCACCAGCAACTCGTCGAGCGCCTTGCGTTGCGGCTCGGACTGGATGGCCCGCATGAATCCCAGCACGCCTTCGGAATTCGGCTCTGGTGCAGCGCCTTCCCGGCGGTTGCGGACGAACTCGCTCAAGCGTCCGACGAGCTGGGTGACGTCCTGATCACTCTCGTCGGTGATCACCGCGAGCGCGCGCGACATATGTTCGGCCAGCCACGGGTTGGCTCGGAACTGGACGCGGTGGGTGACTTCGTGCAAGCACACCCAAAGCCTGAAATCGGTTGGGGAGATCCGCAATTGCCGCTCGACGGCGATGATGTTCGGCTGGATCAGCAGCAGCTCGCCGCCGTCGTTCCCGAAGGGGTCGTACTGCCCCAGGATCCCTGACGAGATGAACGCCAACACGGCACCCGTCTGCGCCCCCGTGACCCGGCCGGACAGGAAGCCACTCGACTTCTCCGCGCCACCACCCATCATGAGTCGCATGGATTCGGTTGCCGCCGTGACCCATTCGGCCCGATCGACGATGCGCGCCTCGGTGACCGCAGCACCCTCGTTGAGCAACGTGACTTCACGGACCGGCAACTCGGCGCGCCGGGCCGACTCCGCCAGCTGATCGGTGGCCTGCTGTCTGGTGTAGTCGGTGGTGGCCGGCCCGGGACGGACCAGCTTGGTACCGACGCTGGCCGCGAAGCCCCAGTCGACGGTGCCCCCGACGGTCGAGGGACTCACGAGCCGCATCCGCACGAACGCAGGGCCGCGGCGACCGCGTCGATGGCGGTGCGCCCCGTCGGACCGGCGTTGTTCGAGATCAGCGCGAACGTGAGCACGCGCCCGGAGGTGTCGGTGACGATGCCGGCCAGCGCGTTGGTGCCGGTCAGTGAGCCCGTCTTGGCCCGGAGCAGGCCGGCTGCCGCCAGCCCCGCGTCGGTGTCGAGGAACCGGTTGGACAGCGTTCCGCTGCCTCCGGCGATCGGCAACAGATCGAGCATCGGGCGCAGCTTCGGGGTCGCGTCGCCTGCGGCGGCGGTGACCACCCCGTCGAGTGTCAACGCGGTCAGCCGGTCGTTCACCGACAGCCCGCTGGAGTCGACGAGGGTAACCGCCGAGGTGTCGATGCCGCCCCCGCGGAGTTGCCCCAGCACCGCCTGCACCGCCCCGTCGAAACTCTCTGGTCGGTTCACGGCGGCGGCCACCTCGCGTCCGATTGACTCGGCCATCACGTTGTCGGATTCGCTCATCATCTGCCGCAGCCGTTCGATGAGTGGCGGCGATTGCACCTCGGCGATCTTCTTGGCCGTGGCCGGAGTGTTCGGCAGCACCGAGACGGCCGCCGGACTCACGCCGAACGCCGCGGCCAGCGCGCGGCCCGCGTCGAGCGCGGGGGTCGGGGAGCGTTGCGAGTCGACGCTGACCGGTTGGGTGCGGCCGCCGTCGAGCATGACCGATTCGATCGGGGCGATGTCGCCGTTCTGGATGTCGAGCGGGTCCCAGCCCGGCGCCATGGTCGGCCCGCTGAACGCACTGGTGTCGACCTGGACGGTCTTGACCGCGACCCCGGCGTCACGCACCTGCTTGACCAGGTCGCTGAGGCGCGCTGCGCCCTTGTACCAAGTGGGCTGACCGGGCGCCGCGGCCGACAGGGTCGGATCGCCGCCGCCCTTGAGGATCAGCAGCCCCGGCTGGTCGGGGTCGGTCAACACCGTGGTGGACAGCGTGGCGCTGCGGTCGAGCGTGAGCAGGGCGGCCGCGGTGGTCAACACCTTGTTGGTCGAGGCGGGCTGCATGGGTTGGTTGGCGCCCTGCGCCCACAGCTGCGTGCCGGTCGCCGCGTCGGTGACCCGCCCGGTGAAGATGCCCAGGTTCGGGTCGGCGACCAGCGGCGCCAAGGTGGCGGCCAGCCGGTCCGGTTTCGGCGTCGGGGCGGATTCTGCGAGCTCGGCGATGCCCGGCTGCGGGGTGGTGAGTGCGGGTTGCGGCTTGACCGTCTGGGCCGTGCTGGTCGGCTGACCTCGCGAGCCGACGACCGCAGCCACTGCGACGACCGCGGCGACGACGATCAGCACCGCCAGGCCGATCAACACGTGGGTGGATCGGCGCCACCTCGTGGGCCGCATGACTCTCCAGGATTAGGGGCTCGCAAGCTGGGCCCAGTCGGAGCCCGTATAGGCCAGGGTATCGCTCGACTATGGTTGACCCGCGTCGTCACCCGACGACCTCATGACGCTTTGCAGACACGAAGGAGCCGCGGCGGTGCAGTTCGACGTCGTCATCGAGATCCCGAAGGGGTCGCGCAACAAGTACGAGGTTGACCACGAGACCGGACGGGTCAAACTCGACCGCTACCTCTACACGGCGTTCGGCTATCCCGCCGACTACGGGTTCTTCGAGAACACGCTCGGCGAGGACGGCGACCCGCTGGACGCGCTGGTGCTGCTGCCCGAGTCCGTCTTCCCGGGCTGCACCGTCGAGGCGCGGCCGGTAGCGATGTTCAAGATGACCGACGAGGCCGGCGGCGACGACAAGCTGCTGTGCGTGCCCGCCGGCGACCCGCGGTGGGACCACATCCAGGACCTGGCCGACGTGCCGCCGTTCGAGCTCGAGGCCATCAAGCACTTCTTCGTGCACTACAAGGACCTCGAGCCGGGCAAGTTCGTCAAGGCCGCCGACTGGGCCGGCCGCGAAGAGGCCGAGGCCGAGCTCAACCGGTCAGTCGAACGGTTCAAGGCCGCCGGACACTGAATTTGCATTGCCGTAACACTGAGTAACGTGCGCGTGGCTTAGGCCTTCGATCATGGCTATGTGTTGTTGCATCAAGGGATCGGCCTGGACGCGTTCAACGCGTTACCCGAACGCAAGGCGGTGCACGCCCTCTACGAGT
>JAHFVB010000561.1 GCA_023264755.1 Mycobacterium sp.
CAGCTTCTCGAGGAAGGCGGCGAGTTCGTCGCGGGTGCGCTCGCCCTCGCCGGTGAAGTCGTCGCGCTCGAAGATCCGCCACTTGCGCAGTACCGGCAGCACCACCTCATCGAGGTGTTGCCGGGCGTCGTAGATGCCGCCCACCGCCATCTTCACGGCGTTGCGCCGAAAGTTCGGTAGCGAGAAGCCCGGCATCGCGAAGTTGATCAGGATGCGGCAGATCGAGTGCATGGCCCGGTCGGGCGCGAGGTCCAGGGCGGCCGCCGTCAGTCCGCGGTAGAAGATCATGTGCAGGTTCTCGTCGGCGGCGATGCGCTTCAACATCTGGTCGGCGACGGGTTCGGCACACGCGCGGCCGGTGTTGCGGTGCGAGACGCGGGTAGCCAGCTCCTGGAACGTCACGTAGGCGACCGCATCCAGGAAGGACTCGGGCGCGATGTCGCCCTGACCCTGCTGACCGGGGCTGAAGCCGGCCGTGACCTGGAGCATCCTGGTCTGCTCCAGCTCCACGGGATCGACGGCCCGGGTCACCACCAGGTAGTCGCGGAGCGCCATGCCGTGCCGGTTCTCCTCGACGGTCCACCGGTTGACCCAGGTGCCCCAGGCGTCATCGAGGGTGAAGTAACCGGCGACCGCGCGGTGGTAGGACGGGAGGTTGTCCTCGGTCAGCAGGTTGGTCGTCATGGCGATGCGCGCCAGTTCGGACAGCGGGGCCTGTTCGGCCGTCCAGTCCCGCCCACCGAGGGCGCCGTAGTCCGAACCGTTGGACCAGGGCACGTAGTCGTGCGGAGCCCAGTTCTTGGTGGCGGCGAAGTGCTGATTCAGCCCGGCTTCGACGACGGGTTCCAGCTCGGCGATGAGCTGGGGGTCGGTCAGAATCCGCGCCATCGATTGCCCGTCGTCGCACTTCGGCCGTTGCGACCAAGTGCGCCAACGGTACCGCAGCCCGTGCCGGACTCCGGGATGCGAAGGCTACGTCTTGACTGGTTGCGGGGCCTTCCACGGGCCCTGCGTCACTGCGCGGCGGGGTGCTCCAGCGCCTCGGTGCGAGCGCTGAAGTGACGGCCCAGGGCGGCGGCCTCCGCATCCATCCTGGGCAGCAGTTCTGGGGTCAGCTTCAACGTCTCGCGTTCGCCCAGCGGCGAGCCGATGACCGGTTTGAACCACCGGGCCAGCCCCACCCACCCCGGACAGAAGACGCCGCGCTTGCGGCCCTCGATGCCTGCGACGAACGCCTTTCCGCAGGCCTCGACCGTGGTGGTGTTCTTCAGCGGGCCGGGCAGCCTGCTCATCAATTCGCGAAACGAGGGCAGGTCGGCCTTGGCCTCCTGCACCAGCGGGGTGTCGATCCAGCTCATGTGCGCGCTGCCCACGTCGACGCCCAGGTGGGCCACCTCGAGCCGCAGCGCGTTGGCGAATTGTTCGACGCCGGCCTTGGATGCGTTGTAGGCGGCCAGGCCGGGGGCTGCCGTATAGGCGGCCAACGACGACACCACGAGGACGTAACCGCGGCGTTCGATGAGCGCAGGCAGGGCGGCCCGCACGGTGTGGAAGACGCCGAGCACGTTGACGTCCAGTACCCGCTTGAACGCTTCCGGATCGACGTTCATGATCGAGCCGAAGCTGCCGATGCCCGCGTTGGCCACCACCACGTCGATGCCGCCGAAGCGGGACACGGCCAGAGCGGCGGCGGCTTGCATGGCGGCCAGGTCGCGAACGTCGGCGACCGCCGTCGCGACCCGGTCGGCGCCGAGTGCGGCGGCCAATTCGTCCAGCGGCGCCTTGTCGAGATCGGTCAGCACGAGCTTGGCACCCTTGGCGTGCAGCCTGCGCGCGACCTCGGCTCCGACCCCGCGCGCGCCGCCGGTGATGAACACGACCTTGCCGTTCATGGAACCCATTGCCGCAACGTACTCCACTGCCGGCGGGGCGAGCCACTAGTGCTAGAGCAAGACTCCCAGCAGCGCGTCGACCGCTGTCCGCACCAGTCCCGGCGCATCCGGGTCGTGGCCGCCGTACTCGAGCGCGTCGGTAGCCCAACCATCAAGGGCAGCAAGAGCTTTGGGGGTGTCGAGGTCGTCGGCCAGGTAGCCGCGCACGCGGGCCAGTAGGTCGGTGGCGTCCGGCCCGGCGGGCAGCGCGGTGGCCGCGCGCCAGTGCGCCAGCCGCGCCTGGGCTTGCTCCAACACCTCGGCGCTCCACGACCGATCCTCGCGGTAGTGGCCGGCGAACAGTCCGAGCCGAATCGCGGCGGGCTCGACCCCTTCGGCGCGCAACCCGGATACCAGCACCAGGTTGCCGCGGCTCTTGCTCATCTTGTGCCCGGCCCAGCCGATCATGCCCGCGTGCACGTAGTGACGCGCGAATCGCCGTTCCCCCGTGACGGATTCGGCATGCGCCGCCGAGAACTCGTGGTGCGGGAAGATGAGGTCGCTGCCACCCCCCTGCACGTCCAAGTCGGTCCCGATGCGATCCAGCGCGATGGCCGCACACTCGACGTGCCAGCCCGGCCGCCCCGGCCCGAACGGCGATGGCCAACTGGGCTCCCCGGGGCGTTCGGCGCGCCACAAGAGCGCATCGAGCGCGTCGGCCTTGCCCGGCCGGTCGGGGTCTCCCCCGCGCTCGGCGAACAGCCGCGCCATCGTCTCCCGGTCGTAGCCGGATTCGTAGCCGAACTGCGGGGTGGCATCCGCGCGGAAGTAGACGTCGGGGTACTCGGCGTCGTCGACGACGTACGCCGCCCCGGAGGCGAGTAGCTTCTCCACGACCTCGATGACCTCGGCGATGGCCTCGGTGGCCGCGACGTAGTCCTGCGGGGGCAGCACCCGCAGGGCGGTCATGTCCTCGCGGAACAGCTGGGTTTCCCGATCCCCGAGGGTGCGCCAGTCGATCCCGTCGCGAGCGGCCCGTTCGAACAGCGGGTCGTCGACGTCGGTGATGTTCTGCACGTAGTGCACGCGGTGGCCGCCGTCGAGCCACACCCGATGAACCAGGTCGAAGGTGAGGTAGGTGGCCGCGTGGCCCAGGTGGGTGGCGTCGTACGGCGTGATCCCGCAGACGTACATGGTCGCCAACTCGCCCGCCGACACCGGGCGGACCTGCCGGTCCGCGCTGTCGTAGAGCCTCAGCTGCGCACCCGCTCCGGGCAGTTCAGGCACGCTCGGCGTGGGCCACGATCGCATGGCGTAGACTCTAGGGGGTTGGCTCTGGCGCCCGTGCCTA
>JAHFVB010000006.1:0-5409 GCA_023264755.1 Mycobacterium sp.
CTGACGGCCGATGGGGCCGCCGCACTGGGCGCGGGCCTGGTGGATGCGCGGGCGCCGGAGCGGTACCGAGGTGACGTCGAACCCGTGGACCCGGTGGCCGGGCACGTGCCCGGCGCGGTCAACGTGCCGAGCACCTCGCTGTTGGCCGCCGATGGCACGTTCCTGGCTGGTAACGAGCTCCGGGCTGCGGCGGGGGAGGCCGCGGGTGCGTATTGCGGGTCCGGTATCACGGCGTCGGTGGTGGTCGCGGCGCTGGCCTCGGCGGGGATGCCGGTGGCGTTGTTCCCTGGGTCGTGGTCGCAGTGGTGTGCGGATCCGACGCGGCCCGTGGCCGTGGGTGCACCCCCCGGTCGATAGTGCTTATTGGAAACGGTTATCATTATCGTCATGACTGGGAAACGCAGCCGCGCGCTGGCCGTCGCCGCCCTATTGGCTGGCCCAATCGGCCTGGCGGCCTGCTCTGGTGGCACCAACCACCCCGCCGCATCTTCGGCGGTCAACGCTCCGCCCTGCCCCACCACGCCGGTTGACGTCGTCGTCAGCGTGGACCAGTGGGGCAGCATCGTCTCCGAGCTCGGCGGCAACTGCGCGAAGGTCACCACGCTGCTGGCCAGTTCGTCGGTCGATCCACATGACTACGAGCCGTCCCCGGCCGACGCCGTGACGTTCGGTGGCGCCCAACTCGTCGTGGTCAACGGCGGCCACTACGACGAATGGGCCACCAAGTTGGCGGCGGGCTCGGCGCCCAACGCGCCAGTCGTCAACGCCGTCGACGTCAGCGGCGTCGATCGGGACGGCTCCAACCCGCACGCCTGGTACGACCCCGCGGCCGTGACCAAGGTGGCCGACGCCGTCACGGCACGGCTGGCCAAGCTCGCACCGGCGGCCTCGGACTACTTCGCCACGCGCAGAAGCGAATTCGCCAACTCGCTCAAGCCGTACGACGAGCTGATCGCCGCGATCCGGAAGGGTGCCACGGGCAAGCGCTACGCCGCGACCGAAGGCGTCTTCGACTACCTGGCCTCGGCGGTCGGACTCCAGAACGCCACCCCGGCGGGCTACCGGGCGGCGATCAACAACGAGTCCGACCCCTCACCGGCCGACCTCGACGCGTTCCTGCGGCTGCTCCGGAGCAAGGGCGTCGACGTGTTGATCTACAACACCCAGACCCAAGGTTCGGTGCCCGAACAGCTGCGCAGCGCGGCCGAAGCGGCGGGCGTGCCGGTGGTCGAGGTCACCGAAACGGTGGCGCCCGGCGCGAAATCGTTCGAGGCTTGGCAGGTGGACCAACTCACTGCGCTCGCGAAGGCCCTCGGTGTCGCACCCTGACCAGCCGGCCGAATCGGCCGATGCGCCCCCGGCACTGTCCTTCGACGACGTCAGCGTCGTCCGTGGTGGCCGCCTGATCTGGTCGGAGGGCACCTTCGACGTACCGGTGGGCGGCATCATCGCCGTCATCGGCAGCAGTGGTTCCGGCAAGACGACGCTGTTGCACGCCGTGCTCGGCACCATCCCGACGGCGTCCGGTGAGATCCGAGTGTTCGGCAAGCCGCCGGGGGAGGCCACCGGCTTGATCGGCTACGTGCCGCAGAACTATGCCGCCGCGGCGGGCAACGCGATCCGCGCGCGCGACGCGGTGATGCTCGGACTGACGGGAAATCACTGGGGTTTCGGCTGGACGACGGCCGACCAGCGGCGCCGGGTCGACGAGATCCTGGCCGCCGTGGACGCAGCGGACTTCGCCACCCGCAGGCTGTCGCAGCTGTCGGGCGGCCAGCGCCAGCGCGTGGCCATCGCGGAGGCGCTCGTCAGCAGGCCCCGGCTGCTCATCCTCGACGAGCCGCTGACGGCGTTGGACCTGCGCAACCAGCGCGCGATCGTCAGTCTGCTGGCCAGGATCGGAAAGGAATTCGGCGTCACCATCGTCGTCGTCGCCCATGACCTCAACCCGCTGCTGGGGATCCTGGACGGGGCCATCTACCTGTTGGACGGGCACGCGCACTTCGACACCATGAGCGAGGTCGTCGACGAGCGCCTGTTGACCCACCTCTACGGCACGTCGATTCAGGTGGTGCACACCCCGCAGGGCGAGCTCTACATGCGGAGCGTGTGATGCCCTCCCCGACTACGAACGTGATGGCCCTTGGCTACCAGTCCAATTGGGCCGAGATCCTGAGCTCGCCCTTCATGCGCAACGCGCTGCTGGGGGGCACTCTGGTGGCGCTGGCCGCCGGACTGATCGGCTACTTCATCATCGTGCGCAGCAGTGCCTTCGCCGCGCATGCGTTGGCCCACATCGGCTTTCCCGGCGCCACGGGCGCGGTCCTGGTCGGCCTGCCGGTGATGGTCGGGCTCGCCGTGTTCTGCGTCGGCGGCGCTCTGGTGATCGGGGCCCTCGGCAAGCGCGCCGACGAGCGCGAAGTGGCGACGGGGACGGTGCTGGCCGCCGCGACCGGGCTCGGGTTGTTCTTCAGTTCCTTGGCCACCAAGAGCAGCAGCACCGTCACCAACGTGCTCTTCGGCAACCTGCTGGCCGTATCGCACCAGCAATTGCTGACCTTCGCGGCGGCGCTGGCGCTCATCGCGGGGGTCGTGGCGGTGGTGTACCGGCCGCTGTTGTTCGCCTCGGTCAACCCCGAGGTGGCCGAGGCCAGGGGCGTGCCGGTGCGGGTGCTGTCGGTGGTCTTCATGGCCCTGTTGGGCCTGTCGGTGACCATGGCGGTGCAGGCCGTCGGGACGTTGCTGCTGTTCGCGCTGGTGGTCACGCCTGCGGCGACGGCGATTCTGCTGACCGCGCGCCCCGGTGCGGCGATGGCGTTGGCGACGGTACTGGCCGTCGGCTCGGTTTGGGGCGGCCTCGCGATATCGGCCATGTTCAACGTGCCGCCGAGCTTCGTCATCACGACGATCGTCTCGCTCATCTGGCTGGTGGTGCGGCTGGCCGCACACCGCGGTGCCCGGGATCGCAAGGCGCCCGCCCAGGCGCACGGGGCACCCGCCACGGAAGGCTGACACCGCCCATCGCACCCCGGTGGGCAGCGCTGATCCGCTAACGTCATGGAGCATGTCCAGAGGTCCGATGCCCAGGCGGCGCGCGACTCTGGCCTCCCTTGCCGCGGAGCTCAAGGTCTCGCGCACCACCATCTCCAACGCCTACAACCGGCCGGACCAGTTGTCGGCGGACCTTCGCGAGCGGGTGCTCGCCACGGCGAAGGAGCTCGGCTATCCGGGCCCCGACCCCGTCGCGCGCTCGCTGCGCACCCGCAAGGCCGGAGCCGTCGGCCTGGTGCTGACCGAACCGCTGGACTATTCGTTCAGCGATCCGGCCGCACTGGGCTTCGTGACGGGACTCGCCGAATCGTGTGAAGAGGCCGGACAGGGCCTGCTGTTGGTCGCGGTCGGTCCGGGGCGGAGCGTCCGCGACGGAACGGCCGCGGTGCTATCCGCGGGGGTCGACGGGTTCGTCGTGTACTCCGCCGCCGATGACGACCCGTACCTGGCGGTCGTCGCGCAGCGCGGTCTGCCCGTGGTCGTCGTCGACCAGCCGATGGACGTGCCAGGCACCTCCCGGGTCGGCATCGACGACCGGGCGGCCATGAGGGCGATGGCCGAACACGTGGTGGGACTGGGGCATCGGCAGCTCGGGCTGTTGACGATGCGGCTGGCTCGCGATTGGCCGCACGACACCACGACGCCTGCGCTGGCCGGCCCGGAGCGGCTGAACTCGCCGCACTCCCACGTACAGCGGGAACGGCTGCGCGGCGTGCACGATGCCTTGACGGGCGCCGGGCTGGACCCGGAATCGCTGACCGTGGTGGAGAGCTACGAACACCTCCCGACCTCCGGCGGTGACGCGGCGCAGGTCGCGATCGAGGCCAACCCGCGTATCACCGCACTCCTGTGCACCGCCGACGTGCTGGCCATCTCGGCCATGGATTACCTACGGGCGCATGGGATTTACGTGCCGGGTCAGATGACGGTGACGGGGTTCGACGGGGTACCCGAGGCGCTGGCGCGGGGGCTGACCACGGTCATCCAACCCAGTGTCGAGAAGGGGCGTCGGGCGGGTGCGTTGCTCCACCACCCGCCGCGATCGGGGCTGCCCGTCGTCGAGGTGCTCGACACCGAGTTGGTGCGCGGACGCACGTCGGGTCCACCCGCCTAGCGAGAGACCCTGCGCCCCAACAGGTGTGCCAATGCCGAGGCGACGTCGTCGGGCGCGTCCACGCGGTGGGTCGCCAACGTATCACCCGGCCCGACCTTGACGCCGACGTCGGCCGGGCGCATGCGCCGGAACGCCTTCTCGTCGGTGACGTCGTCGCCGAAGAAGACCACCGCCGTCGCGCCGAGCCGCTCCCGGAGCGCGTCGATCGCAGCGCCCTTGTCCGTCGTCACGACGGCGAACTCCAACACCGCCTTGCCGGCGGTGAGCTCGGCGTTCCACGACTGCGCCGCCGCGCGGGCCGCCTCCAGGGCGGCCGCCCCGTCTTCGGCGCTGGCATTGCGCACGTGCAACGCGACGCTGGCCGGTTTGGTTTCGACCGCGGTCCCGGGCCGCCCCGCCGCGATCTCGGTCAACTCCGCGGTGATCCGCCCCAGTAGTTCGGTGTCGATCGGGTCGGTGAAGCCGGGCACGTTCCCCGCGTCGCTGCCTGCTGCCCCACCGGTGTCGAGTTCGGCCCCGTGGCTACCCACCAGATGCACGGTCGCCGGCATCGCGGAGAGCTCCCGTAGGACGGCCAGCGCCCGCCCGGACACCAGCACCACCGAGGTCTGCGCCGCGTCGGCCAACTCGACCAGGGCGGCCGCGGCGCGGGGGAGGGCTCGGGCGTCGGAGGGGTTGTTGACGATGGGCGCGAGTGTGCCGTCGAAGTCGGAGGCCACCAGGAGGTGCTCGGTGGCCGCGGCCTCGTCGAGCGCGGCGACGAGAGCTGCCGGAAGTTCGCTCACTGGGCAGCTCAGATCTTGGGGTGTTCGCCGTCTCCGATGAGCAACCGCATCGCGAGGTCGAGTCGTTTGCTCACGTCGGTGGCCGAGGCGCGCCGCGTCAGCCACGCCAACAGGTTCGACAGCCACACGTCGGAGATCACGCGGGCGATGTGGAACTGGTCTTCGGTGGGTTCGCCCTCGCTCATCGCGCGCGCGAACATCGAGTCCATCAGTTTGCCCACGTGATCAACTTCACCGGCGGCCGAGGCGTCGGCGAACACGAAGGCCCGGGTCATGGCCTCGGTGAGCAGCGGGTTGCGCTGCATCGCGCGGTTGAGGCGACCGACCATCATGTTGAGCCGCTGGTACGGAGTGCCGCCGGTCAGCGAGGCTCGATCGGTCTTGGCGTCGATGCGCTCGAACTCGCGGCCCAGGGCCGACACGAGCAGGTGCACCTTGGACGGGAAGTAGCGGTAGAGC
>JAHFVB010000006.1:5419-26693 GCA_023264755.1 Mycobacterium sp.
GTTCGGCGACGGCGCGCATCTGAACTGCCTCGTAACCGCCCTTGGAGGCGATCGCCAGCGTCGCGTCCAGGATGCGCTTGCGGCGTTCCCGCTGAGCTTCGGACCCGAGTTCCGACTCGGCCAAGACGGACACCGTCGTCACCCGGCGTGGACTAGAGGTCGAATCCGACCCCGAACCCGGGCTCGAGGCCGCTGGCACTGAAGACACAGACATGCGGCGAGCAGCTCCTTCACGTTCGTCAATACGGGAAAACGATACGCATGGCGCCGTGAAATCTCGCACCTCCGCGCCCCCGGGACACCGTCGTGTCCTGCTGTAATGCCAGTCGACTTGACGTTCGATCGCTGTCACCATTAGAACACGTTCTAGTGAGAAGCATCGCCTTCTTGCCCAAGCCTAGGAGGCCGGAGATGGCGCAAACCATTGTCGCGGGGTCCCCACCCGGTACCGAGGAACAGTTTGCTGCGCGTGAGCTCGTCCAGAGCTGGGCGTCCGGTTCCGGGGCCATCGCGGCCGTGCGCGCCATCGAGGCGGGCGACGCCGCGGCCTGGCGCGCGGTCTACGCCGGATTGGCGCAGCTCGGGATATTCGGGGTGGCGGTCCCCGAGCAGCTGGGCGGGGCGGGTGGCACCGCCGAGGAGCTCTGCGCGATGGTCGACGAGGCCGCTGCGGCGCTGATCCCCGGTCCGGTCGCGACCACCGCGCTGGCGACGCTCGTGATCACCGACGAGCAGCTGCTCGACGCGCTGGCCTCCGGCGAACGCACCGCGGGCGTTGCGCTGACGTCGAGCATCGCCTTCGACGCGGCCTCGGGAATCGCCACCGGCACCGCTGAGTTCGTGCTCGGCGGGCTGGCCGACGGGCTGTTGTTGCTCCCGGCCGGCGCTGACGGAGCCCAGTGGTTACTGGTCGACGCCACTGCCGAAGGGGTCACCGTCGACGCGCTGAGCGCCACCGACTTCTCCCGGCCGCTGGCGCGGGTGGAGCTGGCCTCCGCGGCGGCGACGGTGCTGCCGCTGACGAGCCAGCGGATGGTGGACCTGACCGCGACCGTGCTGGCGGCCGAGGCGGCCGGGCTGGCCCGCTGGACGCTGAGTACCGCAACCGAATACGCGAAGGTACGCGAGCAGTTCGGCAAGCCGATCGGCAGCTTCCAGGCGATCAAGCACATGTGCGCGGAGATGCTGCTGCGTGCACAGCAGACTGCCGTGGCGGCGGCCGACGCCGCGAGCGCGGTCGCCGATGACGACGCGGCGCAGCTGTCCATCGCGGCCGCCGTGGCCGCCGCCGTCGGCATCGACGCCGCCAAGTGCAACGCCCGCGACTGCATCCAGGTGCTCGGCGGCATCGGCTTCACCTGGGAGCACGACGCACACCTGTACCTGCGGCGCGCGCACGCCACCGGGCAGTTCCTCGGCGGAAGGTCGCACTGGCTGCGGCGGGGTACGGCGTTGACGCGCGCCGGCGTGCGCAGGCAGTTGCACGTCGACGTCGCGGACGGCGAGGACATCAGGGCCGAGGTCGCCGCCACGGTGGCCGACGTCGCCGCGTTGCCGGAGGAGAAGCGCCAGGTCGCACTGGCCGAGGCCGGGTTGATGGCACCGCACTGGCCCAAGCCCTACGGCCGCGCGGCCACCCCTGCCGAACAGTTGGTCATCGACCAGGAACTCGAGGCGGCCGGCGTGAAGCGGCCCGACATCTCGATCGGATGGTGGGCGGCGCCCACGATTCTCGGGCACGGCAGCCCCGAGCAGATCGAGCGGTTCATCCCGGGCACGTTGACCGGCGACGTGTACTGGTGCCAGTTGTTCAGCGAGCCCGGAGCGGGCTCCGACCTTGCGGCCTTGCGTACCAAGGCCGTTCGCGCCGAGGTCGATGGGCGGGCCGGCTGGCTGTTGACCGGGCAGAAGGTGTGGACGTCGAACGCGCACCGCGCGGACTGGGGCATCTGCCTGGCCCGGACCAATCCGGACGCACCGAAGCACAAGGGCATCACCTACTTCCTGGTCGACATGCGCTCGCCGGGCATCGATATCCGTCCGTTGCGCGAGATCACCGGTGAGGCCCTGTTCAACGAGGTCTTCTTCGACGACCTGTTCGTGCCCGACGAGCTGGTGGTCGGGCCGGTCGACGGTGGCTGGCCGTTGGCTCGCACCACGCTGGCCAACGAGCGGGTCGCGATTGCGGCCGGTGGAGCGCTCGACAAGGGCATGGAACACCTGTTGGACGTGCTCGGAGCCGGGGAGCTGGACCCGGCCGACGCCGACCGCGTCGGCACGCTCATCGTCGCGGCGCAGGTGGGTGCCCTGTTGGATCAGTTGATCGCTCAGCTGGCTGTGGAGGGGCACGATCCCGGGGCCCCGTCGAGCGTGCGCAAGCTGATCGGCGTGCGCTATCGGCAGCAGCTGGCCGAAGCCATCATGGAGTTTCACGACGGAGCGGGCCTCGTCGATTCACCCGACGTGAGGTACTTCCTCAACACCAGGTGCCTGTCGATCGCGGGCGGCACCGAGCAGATCCTGCTCACGTTGGCCGGAGAGCGGCTGCTGGGCCTGCCCCGGTAGCCCGGAGCAGTGACGGCTAGTAGCGCCGAGTGCGTGGTGGTCGCTAGTACGTGGTGGTCGCTAGTACGTCGTGGTCGCGCAGGCCGTCGGGGACGTCAAGTTCACGTTGGCGTACACCACCTGGATGTACGTGCAGGCAATGAAGTTGGCGTCGGTCTTCGGTCGGCCGGTGGCCCAGTCGGTGGTTCGGGTGTTGCCGTGCAGCGTGAACTTCTCGGGCGGTCCGCCGTCGAAGTAGACGGTGCTGAACTCGACGGAGCCGATCGACTTGAACATCCTGGTGTTTGGGGCGTCGAAGTCGGAGTCGAGGTACACCAGGCGGTCCATCGAGCGCACGGTGGTGTTCTGCCGCGCATAGAACTGCGGCGGGAAACCGGTCGGGCCGTCGGGCGTGAGCAGGTTCGCCGAAGTGGTGAAGTAGCACTGGTTGTCGGCCTTCACGCAGTTGGCGGTGGCGTGCACTTCGAGCGTGGTGGCGTCGTCGATGGGAATGGAGGCCGTCGCGGAGTTCTCGGCCGCCGAGGCGGATGGCGCCGTCAGCAGGGTGGCGACGAGCAGCGTCGCGGCGCCAAGTGAGCCAAGTGAGCCGATGCCGGCAAACCGGGCCATGGAGTCCCCCTTCCCTGCGATCGTGTCGACGTTAGCGCGCCGGCTACTCGTCATAGGTGACTTCAACGGAATCGGACTTGGGGTGGGCCTGGCAGGCCAGGATCAGTCCCTCGTCCAGATCGGACTGCTCGAGCACGTCGTTGACGTGCATGTCGACCTCGCCGCTCTTCACTAGCACTGCGCATGCGCCGCAATGCCCTTCGCGACAGGAGAACGGCGCGTCGAGTCCCTTGTCCAGCAACACGTCGAGCAGTTTGGCGTTGCGTGGCCAGCTGAGCTCTTGGGTGTTCCCGTCGAGGGTCACGACCGCGGTGGCCGGTCCTTGGTCGCCGTCGTCGGCTTCCGAGTAGTCGACGACCACGGCTGCGAAGGGGTCGGACTCGAGCGACTTGAAGACCTCGATGTGGATGCGCTCGGGAGGCGCGCCTGCGGACTTGAGCGCCTGCTCGGTGGCGGCCATGAACGGCCCGGGTCCACAGATGAAGGCGTCGCGCCCGGCGTAGGGCGACACCAATTCGGAAAGCGCCGCGGCGCTGGGCAGGCCCTGGACCGATTCCAGCCAATGCACGACCGTCAGCCGGTCGGGGTACTTGGCCGCCAATTCTCGCAGCGCGGCGGCGAAGATCACCGATCCCTCGTCGCGGTTGGCGTAGATCAGCGCCACCTTGCCGCCGCCCTCGGACAGTGCGGACTTGAGGATCGCCATCACGGGGGTGATTCCGCTTCCGGCCGCCAACAGCAGGAAGTCGGCGTCGAGCGTCTTGGGTACGAACGTGCCCGACGGGGCCAACACGTGCATCCGCATGCCGGGGTGGGCGTTGTCGCACAGCCAGTTCGAGGCGTAGCCGCCGGCGGTGCGCTTGACGGTGACGGTCAGCGGGTCGCCGGTGAACGGCGAGCTGCACAGGGAGTAGCAGCGGGCCACCGACCCGGTGCGCTCACTGGGTACGCGCAACGTGAGGAATTGGCCGGGCGCGTAGCGCAGTCGGTCCGCGGGTAGCTGCCCGTCGTCGGGCACCTTGAAGACCAGCGAGCGCGCGTCGGCGGTCTCGTCGATGACGTCGGCCAACTGCAGCTCGAGCACGTGGTTGCCGAGCGGCTCGTCCGTCACACCGGGTCCCTTCTTCGTCGCTCAAATTCGACCAGAACTAGAACATGTTACAAAAACATACTTTCGCAGGTCGAGCCGCCATAGGAATGCCGTACTCGACACAAATCATAACGTGTTCTAATCTCTGACTAGTTGAAGTAGTTCAGCCCCGCACCCTTGGAGGCAGTCAGTGACGTCCATTGAACAACGCGACGCCCAATCCGTCCTAGATGGCATCGATGATCTCTTGCCGCGGATTGCCAAGCGAGCGCAGGCCGCCGAGGAGCTGCGCCAGCTTCCCGACGAGACCGTCGCCGACCTCGACGAGGTCGGGTTCTTCAAGCTGCTGCAGCCCAAGCAATGGGGTGGGCTCGAGTGCGACCCCACGCTGTTCTACGAAGCGGTGCGCAGGCTCGCCAGTGCGTGCGGTTCCACCGGTTGGGTGGCCTCCATCATCGGCGTGCACAACTGGCACCTCGCGTTGTTCGATCAGGCGGCCCAGGACGAGGTGTGGGGCTCCGATCCGACGGTGCGGGTGTCGTCCTCGTACGCCCCGATGGGCGCCGGCGTCGTCGTCGACGGCGGCTATCTGGTCAGCGGGGCCTGGCAGTGGTCGTCGGGATCGGGCCATGCGACGTGGGCGTTCCTCGGCGGTCCGGTCATCAAGGACGGCAAGCCCGTCGACTTCGGCAGCTTCCTGATCCCGCATAGCGAGTACCGCATCGATGACGTGTGGCACGTCGTCGGGCTGAAGGCCACCGGCAGCAACACCGTGGTGGTCAAGGACGTTTTCGTGCCGCGGCATCGCTTCCTGTCCTACAAGGCGATGAACGACCGCACCGCCGGTGGGCTGGAGCGCAACACCGCGCCGGTCTACAAGATGCCTTGGGGCACCATGCATCCCACCACCATCACCGCGCCGATCATGGGGATGGCCTACGGCGCCTACGACGCCCACGTCGAGCATCAGGGCAAGCGCGTGCGGGCGGCGTTCGCGGGCGAGAAGTCCAAGGACGACCCGTTCGCCAAGATCCGGATCGCCGAGGCGGCCAGTGACATCGACGCCGGATGGCGTCAGCTGATCGGCAACGTCCGCGACGAGTACGAATTGCTGAAGGCGGGCAAGGACATTCCGTTCGAACTGCGCGCTCGCGCCCGGCGCGATCAGGTCCGGGCCACCGCAAGGGCCATCGCCTCCATCGATCTGCTCTTCGAGGCCTCCGGAGCCACCGCGCTCCACGTCGATCAACCCGTGCAACGGTTTTGGCGCGACGCGCATGCGGGCCGGGTGCACGCGGCGAACGAGCCCGAGCGGGCGTACCTGATCTTCGGCAACGACGCGTTCGGATTGCCGCCTCAGGACACGATGGTCTAGTCGGTCACGCTGATGACATCCTTTGCCGAAGAAGTCGAGCATCAACGGGAGCTCACCTTCGAGTCGACGTCTCGCTACGCGCAGGTCCGGGACGACATGCGCCTGCACTATCACGAAGCGGGCGTGGGCAACCCGGAGACGGTGGTGCTGCTGCACGGTGGCGGACCTGGCGCGTCGAGTTGGTCGAACTTCAGCAAGAACATCGCCGTGCTCGCCCATCGGTTCCACGTGCTCGCGGTCGACCAGCCGGGCTACGGTCGGTCCGACAAGCACACCGAGCACGAGCAGTACAACCGCTACAGCGCCACCGCGCTGCTGAACCTGTTTGATCACCTCGGCATCGAACGTGCGGCCTTGGTGGGCAATTCGCTCGGCGGCGGCACCGCGGTGCGGTTCGCATTGGACAATCCGAAGCGTGCGGGCCGGCTGGTGTTGATGGGTCCGGGAGGGTTGAGCGTCAACCTGTTCGCGCCCGACCCGACCGAAGGCGTCAAGCTCCTGGGCAGGTTCACCGCCGATCCGACGCGCGAGAACATGGAGAAGTTCCTGCGCATCATGGTCTTCGACCAGAAGCTCGTCACGCCCGAACTGATAGACGAGCGGTTCGCCATCGCCAGCCAGCCCGAGTCGTTGGCCGCCGCCAAGGCGATGGGGAAGTCGTTCGCGGGAGCCGATTTCGAACTCGGCATGATGTGGCGCGAGGTCTACAAGCTACGTCAGCCGGTGCTGCTGATCTGGGGCCGCGAGGACCGGGTCAATCCGCTCGACGGTGCGCTTGTGGCACTCAAGCAGATTCCGCGGGTACAGCTCCACGTGTTTGGGCAGTGTGGGCACTGGGCTCAGCTCGAGAAGTTCGACGAGTTCAACAAGCTGACCATCGATTTTCTGACTGGTTCGAAGGGGGCGTAGGGCATGAGCATTCAGTCGTTGGGATACCTGCGCATCGAGGCCACCGACGTGTCGGCCTGGCGCGAGTACGCGCTCAAGGTGCTCGGCATGGTGGAGGGGTCGGGCCCCACCGAGGGTGCGTTGTACCTGCGGATGGACGAGTTTCCCGCTCGGCTGGTCATCGTGCCGGGGGAGCACGACCGGCTGCTGCAGTCCGGCTGGGAGACCGCCAATGCCGCAGCGCTGCAAGAGATTCGCAACCGGCTCGATGTCGAGGGGACTCCGTACAAGGAGGCCACGGCGGCGGAACTGGCCGACCGGCGCGTGGACGAGCTGATCAGCTTCGACGATCCGTCGGGCAATCACCTGGAGGTGTTCCACGGAGTCGCGTTGGTGCATCGACGGGTCGTCAGCCCGTACGGACACAAGTTCGTCACCGCCGAGCAGGGCCTCGGCCACGTCGTACTGACCACGCGGGATGACGTCGAGTCGCTGCACTTCTATCGCGACGTCCTTGGCTTCACGCTGCGTGACTCCATGCGGCTTCCTCCGCAACTGGTCGGCCGGCCGGCCGATGGTCCACCGGCCTGGCTGCGCTTCTTCGGCGTCAACCCGCGCCATCACAGCCTCGCCTTCATGCCGGGTGAAACGCCAAGTGGCATCGTCCATTTGATGATGGAGGTGGAGGGCAGCGACGACGTCGGGTTGTGCCTCGATCGGGCGTTGCGCCGGAAGGTGCCCATGTCGGCCACGTTGGGCCGACACGTCAACGACAAGATGCTGTCCTTCTACATGAAGACCCCCGGTGGTTTCGACATCGAATTCGGGTGCGAGGGGCTTGAAGTGGACGACGACGGCTGGGTGGCGCGGGAGAGTACCGCGGTCAGCCTGTGGGGCCACGACTTCAGCATCGGCTTCAAGTAAGCACTCGATGAGCGGCGACGAGCAGGTGAGCGGTCCGCTCATCGACGCGCGGACGTTCCGACACGTGCTGGGTCAGTTCTGCACGGGGATCACCGTCATCACCACCGTGCACGACGGCGCTCCGGTGGGCTTTGCATGCCAATCGTTCGCGGCGTTGTCCCTCGATCCGCCGTTGGTGCTGTTCTGCCCCACCAAGGTGTCGCGGTCGTGGCAGGCCATCGAGGCCAGCGGCAAGTTCTGCGTCAACGTGCTGCACGAGAAGCAGCAGCACGTCTCGGCTCGCTTCGGCTCGAAGGAGCCGGACAAGTTCGCCGACATCGAGTGGAGTCGCTCCGAGCTGGGTTCGCCGGTGCTCAAGGGCTCGCTCGCCCACATCGACTGCACCGTGGCATCGGTGCACGACGGGGGCGATCACTTCGTCGTGTTCGGCGCGGTGCACTCGCTGTCGGAGGTACCGAAGGAGAAGCCGCGACCGCTGCTGTTCTATCGCGGGGAGTACACCGGCATCGAACCGGACAAGAACACGCCCGCGCGGTGGCGCGATGACCTCGAGGCCTTCCTCACCACCACGACGGCCGACACCTGGCTTTAGTTCCGCCTGCGGGTCCGGACGTGGTGGAGTTTGGCCGGCCGTCAGGCGGGTACCCGGCGTGACGTGCGACACCACGTGCCGCACATGGCTCGCTGGCCTAGTTACACCGATGTGATTCATCCACAGTGTGGACAACCCCTGTGGATGGAATCGACCACACCCCCGACCCCTCGCCTCCCGCCGGCGGTCCGCCCCGGGCGCTGCGCGAAGTGGAGCACGTCAACCGATTAACAAACTCGTTACTCGATTCCTCTTGTGGGCGGCCCCGGAGCGGGCTAGCTTCTCCCTATTAAGTAAGGACACTGTCCGATCTAAATAAGGAAACTGGATGACAACATCGCTCCGCTCGCAATCGCTGAACGGCAACTCGATAGGTTTGGTGCCAGGGGTCTTCCAGGCCCTGACGCACATGGGGCCGGCCGCAGGCGTCGCGTCCTCGCTGCTGGTCGCGGTCGCCTTCGCCGGGCCCGCAACGCCTTTGGCGGTACTGCTGGCCCTGATCGTCATCCTTCTGGTGGGGGTCGCGATCGGCTCCCTCGCGCGGGTGTTCAGCACCGCCGGTGGGCTCGCCGACTACGTCGAGCAGTGCCTGGGCAAGCGCGCAGGTGCCTTCGTCGGCTGGCTGTATGCGCCGCTCGAACTGCTGATCTCCCCGATCGTGCTGGTCTTCTTCGGCCAGTTCCTCTCCGGCACCATCAATGCTTCGACGGGTGTCAACATCCCGTGGTGGGTCTTCGTGATCCCCACGGCGCTGCTGGTCTGCGTCCTGAACGTCCGCGGCGTACAACAGTCCACGGCGACCGGTGTCGTCATGGGCGTCGCCGAGATCGGCACCTTCCTGGTGCTGGCAATCTGGATGATCGTCGCCGGAGGACACCACAACACCCTGGCCGTGTTCAACCCCGCCAACGCCCTCGAACCCGGCTGGACGGGCATCTTCAAGGCCGTCGTGTTCTCCATACTTGCGTTCCAGGGCTTCGAGACGGCGGCTCCACTCGCCGAAGAGGTCAAGGATCCCCGGCGCACGATTCCCCGCACCATCATGTACTCGGCCGTGGCATGCGGACTGTTCTACGTCTTGTGCTCGTACGCCTCGGTGATCGGCTGGGGTTTCGACGACATGGCCAACTTCGCCACCGCCGACAGCCCGTGGATCACCCTGGCGCACAAGTTCTGGGGTCCGGCCTGGGTGCTGGTCCTGCTGGCCCTGTGCAACAGCTTCATCGGCAACATCAATGCCGGGACCATCGCCGCGTCGCGCATCGTATTCGCCTTCGGTCGGATGGGTCGGCTGCCGGCCCGGTTCGGCGACACGCACCCCAAGTACGCCAGCCCGACCTTCGCCATCTACTTCCAGACGGCCGTTGCGGTGGTCTTCGCGCTCGGGCTGGGGCTGCTCCTCGGGCCGGTCACCACGTTCTCGGTGCTCGGAGCGCTCATCACGGTGTTCGCGATAATCATCTACATCATGACCTGCCTCGCGTGCATCAAGTACCACCTGGCCGACCGCGCAGCCCGCGGCACCAACCTCATCATCCACGTCGTCTTCCCCGGCCTCGCCATCGCAATTCTGTTGGCGCCGCTGTACTTCCAGTTCATCCCGTGGCCGGAGTATCCAGGCAACCTGGGGAACATCGCAGCGATCGTGTTCATCGTGGGTGCTGCGGTGGCCGCACTGGTCGCCCACTTCCGCGGGGAGCCCGCCGCGGTGATCGCCGCTCCCGATCTATCGCCGAGTGAACCCAGTCAGGCTTCGGCGATGCACGTCAACCCGGCTGACGGCGGGGACGTCTGAGGTCATGGTGGTCTTCGACAGTCCGCAACGGGCCAGAGCGCGCAACCGTCGGTTGGTGCTGGACACCGTGCACGGTCACGGCGGCGTCACCCGGGCACAGCTCGGCGCGATCATCAAGCTGTCGAAGACCTCCATCAAGGAGATCTGTGACGATCTCATCGACGAGGGACTGCTCGAGGAATACCAGTCGGAACCGGCCAAGCGTCAACAAGGCCGTCCCGCACTGACATTGAGGATCGCGACCGGTCACGGGAGCGTGCTCGGAATCGACGTCGGCGCCGACAAGGTCAGCGCGCGAGTGGCCACTCTGGCCGGGGACGTGTTGGCGTCGAAGGAAATTCGCACCCGCCGGGAGAAACCGGACCGGGAGTACCTGCTGGCGTTGGCGCAGAAGGCAGTGACGGCGATACAGGAGAGCGGTGACGAGGAGACCCGGGAGTTCCACACCGTCGTGGTGAGCACGCCGGGGGTCGTCGACCCGCGCACCCAGGTGGTCAGCTTGGCGCCGCAGATCCTCGGTTGGGACGGTACGGATTTGCGGGCCTCCTTCGCCGAGTACCTCGACGTCGACCCGGCCCGGGTGTTCGTGGAGAGCCAGACCGACCTGTCCGTGCTGGCCGAGTCCGTCGCCGGAGCCGCCGAGGGCATCGACACGGTGCTCTACGTCCAACTCGGCATCGGCATCGGCGGTGGCATCATCGTCGACGGCAGGCCGTGTACGGGGGCCGTCGGCGCCGCCGGCGAACTCGGCTATCTGCCCCTTGGCTTCGGCGACGACGCCCCGGCGGGCAGCGGCATCGGGGCCTGGGAGTGGGCCGCCGGAGGGCGGGCCTGGGCCAGACACGGGCGGGCCGCCGCGACCGAGCCGGGCGGCAAACGACTGCTGGAACTAGCCGGCGGGAACCCGGACGACGTGGACGCCGAGGTCGTGTTCCGCGGCGTCCACGAAGGCGACCGGGCATCGATTGCGGTGTTCGAACGCATGACTCACCGCCTGGCGGCGGGGATCGCGTCCGCGGTCTGCGTCATCAATCCCGAATGCGTCTTGATCGCCGGCGGGTTGTCCAAGGGTGGCGAGCTGCTGCTGGACGCCTTGCGCGAAGAGCTTCGGCAACTCGTGCCGATCATGCCGAACGTACTACTGGCCGCGTTCGGAGGCGACGGTGGCGTCACCGGAGCGCTGTACAAGGCCACGGAGCGCGCTTTCGACGCGCTCAACCCATTGCCGTAGCGGTCCCGATTCCTGGGACCGAACACATCACGAAGGAGCACGTCATGGAAACCCTGTCGAAGAGCGCCCTGCTGGAATGGTGCGCGATCCCCGCAGCCGAACTGATTGATCACCCGCAGCGCCGCGTCCCGTTCCGCATGGTCGAAGACTCGACCGAAATGGGCCGCGTGATGGCCGAGGAACTCGTCGACGCCGTTGTCGAGGCCCGCGGCGAAGGCCGTGGACTTCGCGTGATCCTGCCGTGCGGGCCGATGGCGTGGATGGCGCCCTTCGCCCGAATCATCAACGACCGCAAGGTGAGTCTGCACGATCTCGAGGTCTTCCACATGGACGAATGCCTCGACTGGCAGGGCCGTGAGATCGCGCACGATCACCCGTACAGCTTTCGCGGAACCATGGAGCGCGAGTTCTACGGCGCGCTCGACGAAGAGCTGCGGCCGGCACTCGAACTGCGCCACTGGCTCACCCCCGAGACGTACCTCGACATGTCCGCCGAGCTGATCGCCAACCCCGCCGATCTGGCCTACGGAGGGTGGGGACAGGACGGGCACGTGGCCTACAACCAGACGCGGCGCAACCCGTTCAGCGAGATCTCGGTGGAGGATCTGCGGAACTCGACCGCCCGCATTCAGGACAACAACGTCGACACCATCGTCGCGCTGTCACAGCGGACACTCGGTGGCGCATACCAATTCGTCCCACCGATGTCCGTCACGCTCGGCATGCGCGAGATTCTGGGCGCCCGGCGGGTGCGGCTGTTCAGCGACACCGGTGCGTGGAAGCAGACCGCGTTGCGCGTGGCGCTCTTCGGTCAGCCGACCGCCGAGTATCCCGTGACGCTGCTGCAGGACCACCCCGACGCATTGCTCACCGCCACCAAGGCCACTGCGGAGCACGCGATCTCGCTGAATCCGCAGTGGGTGGCCGCGCTGTGAACGCTGGCCAACAAGGGCGATTCGACGTCGTCGTCGGTACCGGTGGACTGGGCACCGGCACCACCTTGACCCTGGAGGGTGACCACACCCTGGGTCGGGAGGAGAGCCGGGCGGTCCGGATGGTCGACGTGCAGGACCGCTGCAAGTTGCACATCATCCTGCATTACGTGGCGCGCTTGGCCGAGCCTGCACTGCGGGTGGTGCCGGTGGGCCGGGTCGGCCAGGACGGCGCCGGTAGGACCGTGCTGGCCGAGCTCGCCGCCGAGGGAATGGACGTCTCGTACGTCGCCGTCGACGAAGCGCGTCCGACCTTGAGTTCGATCTGCTTCAGCTATCCCAACGGCGACGGTGGCAACCTGACGCTGGCCGACAGCGCGAGTGCCTCCGTGGTGGCGGGGGACATCGAAGCACTGTCCTCGGTGTTCGCCGCGCACGCGGACCGTGGGATCGTGCTGGCGGCCCCCGAGGTGCCCGTCGAAGCGCGCGCCGCGCTGCTCGAGTCCGCCACCCGACACGGCTTCCTGCGGTTCGCGTCGTTCCTGTCCGGGGAGATTCGCGAGGCTCGTGCAGAAGGGGTGCTGGGCTTGGTGGACGTGCTTTCGATCAACGTCGACGAAGCGGCTGCCCTGCTGGGTGGCGCGGACCGGCAACGGGCCACGCCGGCTGCGATCGTGGACGAGGCGGCCGCGCTGCTGACCGATGCCCATCCGGGACTGCGCTTCTGCATCACGGCGGGTCGGTCGGGCAGCTGGGTGTGGGACGGTCGGACCCTGCACCATCAGGCCCCTCGCGTCGTGCCTGCTCGCAACACCGCGGGCGCCGGTGACGCACACCTGGCCGGGCTGATCCTCGGGGCAGTGGCCGGACTCGATCTGGTCGCCGCGAACGGGCTGGCGACCGAATTGTCTGCGCTGAGCGTGACCAGCCCGCACACCATCAACACCGAGCTCGATAGGGACAGCATGCGCTTTGCACTGCAGCGCGGCCAGGACGCCGCCACCGCTACTGCCATCGGAGACGAGGTGCGGTCCAGATGAATTGCCGCAGTGAGATTTCCGAGTTCGGTACGACCTCAGACGGCGACGTGGTGCACCGGGCCGTCATGGAGAACCGAGGCGGTTTGCGAGTGGCGATCCTGTCCTTCGGCGGGATCATCCAAAGCCTGGAGGTTCCGGGACGCGACGGCACGACGGACAACGTCGTGCTCGGTTTCGATGCGCTGCACCGGTACGAGACGGACGACTCCTACCTGGGCGCCATCGTCGGGCGGTGCGCCAACCGGATCCTCCACGGGAGCTTCACCCTGGACGGCGTGACCTATCAGTTGGACCGCAACGACACGTTCGGGACCATGCATGGCGGCAGTACGAGCATCGACAAGCGGGTATGGGCGATGGACGTCGTCGACGGTCCCGATTCGTGTGGGCTGCGGCTGACGATCGTCAGTCGCGATGGCGACAACGGCTTCCCCGGCAACGTGACGATCACCGCCACCTACGAACTGCCCCACGACGTCAACGTCCTGCGGCTCGGCTTCGAGGCGACGACCGATGCTCCCACCGTCGTGAACCTGACCGGGCACAGCTACTTCAATCTCGCCGGGGAGGGATCGGGCAGCGTGGGCGACCACGTGTTGACCGTGGACGCCGATGCGTACCTTCCCGTCACCACCGAACTGGTTCCGACCGGCAGCGTCGAACCAGTCAGCGGAACGCCCTTCGACTTCCGCGCCCCATGGCCGATCGCCGAACGGATTCGGCACGGGAACGAGCAGTTGCGGCTGGGCCGTGGATACGACCACAACTTCGTGCTCCGCAAGCCGCGGGACGGCAGCTCGTTCGCTCGGGCCGCCCGCCTCGAGGAGCCCACGTCCGGGCGCGCCATGGAGGTGTGGACCACCGAGCCCGGACTCGACGTCTACACCGGCAACTTCCTCGACGGCAGCATCGTCGGGTCAGGTGGTCGGATCTACCGTCAGGGCGACGCCATCGCGCTGGAACCTGAGCACTTCGCCGATTCGCCCAACCAACCGGAGTTTCCGTCGGTGGAGCTTCGTCCGGGTGAGCTCTACCGCAGCAGAACCGAATACCGCTTCGGCACCGTCGAGGCGGCCGGCGCCGACGGTGCGGTTCGGGTCGGTGGACGCCACGCAGCGGTAGGCGATCGGGCCGTGGCAGGGGCCTCGAGGTGAGCATCGAGCACTCCATCGACGAGGTGCGCCAGCAGCTGGCGCAGCTACACGCCGAACTGGTGCGGAGCGAGCTGGTGGTGTGGACCGGGGGCAACGTCTCGGCCCGCGTTCCCGGCGCCCAGCTGATGGTCATCAAGCCCAGTGGGGTGTCCTACGACGACCTCGGTCCCGACGACATGGTGCTGTGCACGCTCGATGGCGACGTGGTCCCGGGTTCGGTGGGGTGCCACCGGGCTCCGTCCAGTGACACCGCGGCCCATGCCTACGTCTACCGGCACATGCCGGAGGTGGGCGGCATCGTGCACACCCACTCCACGTATGCGGTGGCTTGGGCGGCCCGGGGTGAGCCCATCCCGTGCGTCATCACCGCGATCGCCGACGAGTTCGGCGGACCGATCCCGGTGGGTCCGTTCGCGGTGATCGGGGACGACTCGATCGGTCGCGGCATCGTCGAGACGCTGACGGGACACCGCAGTCGGGCCGTGCTCATGCGCAACCACGGGCCCTTCACCATCGGGACCGATGCCCGCGATGCCGTCAAGGCGGCCGTGATGGTCGAGGACGTGGCCAGGACCGTGCACGTCGCCCGCCAGCTCGGTGACCTGGTGCCCATCCCGGAGCCGGCCGTCGACCACCTGTTCTACCGCTACCAACACGTCTACGGTCAGGTGTCCTGAGTCGCTGCCGCCAGTCGATCCAGCACGAATGTCGTGATGTAGGAGGCGACTTCGCGGTGGGTGACGTCGTTGAGGATGTCGTGCCCGCCGTGTGGAATCTCGATGAGCGACAACGCGTCGACTTGTTCGGCGTAGGCCCGCAGCGCGCCGATGGGGGCGATCGGGTCGTTGCTGCCGTGCACCGCGAGCGTCGGCACGGCCAGGCTTGGCAGCTTCGCCCCGAAGTTGTCCCAACCGCGGTCGAGTTCGCGTGCCAGTGGTCCGCCGTCGGCGTCGACGAAGGCCAACGGATCGTGCTCGATCGCGTCGAGATAGAACGGGTCCGAGGACAGCTGGCTGGGTGCGATCTCGAACGTCGAGTCGGCGTCGACGAGCTCGGGGACCGGGACCAGCGGGGCGCCCGAGATCACGCCGGCGCGGTATGGGGCCGGAGTGGCGAGCAGCCTCCACAGCGTGGCCACCGCGCCGAACGAATGCCCTTGTGCGACAAGCGGAATTCCGGGTGACTGCGCCGAGGCCAACTCGGCGAGTCGGTCAGCGAGCGCTCCGCTGGCCTCGAGCGAGCGGAAGTCGCCACGCTCTCCCGGCGTCAACCCGTGGCCGAACTGGTCCACCGCCCACAGGTCGAGGCCCGCGGCGTTCAGCGCGAAGCCGTATCGGTGGTAGAGGCCGGTGTGCTCGCCGAACCCGTGCAGGAAGATCACGGCGGCGCGCGGCTCCTCGGCGGCCCAGTGGCGGTAGTACGCCCGGCCGTCATCGGTCTCCAGGAATGGCATGCCTCGACTGCACCAGGCCGGGCCGCCGGCCGCAAGTCATTCGCTCAGTACCGAATCGAATGCCGAATCCGACGTCCACTCCAACGCCGGAGCTCTTGCGGAGTCAACGCGATCACGCGCCGGCACCGAGCAGGACGTCGTGCCGGCCGTCCATCGTGGTGCGGATCGCGTCCACCAGGGCGGCCACCTCGGGGCGTCTCAACGTCTCGTCGCGCGCGACGAGCCAGTAGGTCAGCGTCAGTGCGACGTCGTCGGGCAGCACGCGCACCAGATCGTCGTGCCGGTCGGCCAGGAAGCAGGGCAGCAGGCCGAGCCCGGCCGCCGCGCGGGTGGCCTCGACGTGGACGAAGACATTGGTCGAGGTGACGGATTCGCGCATTCCTGGGGTGAGCGTGCGGGCCAGGTCGAGGTCGTCGACCTGAAGCATGGAGTCGATGAAGTAGATCAGCGGGTACTCGGCCAGTTCGGCCCGTGCGGCCGGCGCGCCATGGTCGGCGAGGTAGTCGCGGGCGCCGTAGAGGCCCAGGCGGTAGTCACCCAATCGGATGGCTCTGGCGCGGTGTACCTGCGGCTCGCCGACGACCACTTCGATGTCGAGGCCGGACCGCTGTTGGGTGGCCCGTCGGGTCGCCGTGACGATTTCGACGGAGATCTTCGGGTGCCGGCGTTGCACGAGGGCGGCGGCGGGTGCGGCGATGAACGCGCTGAAGCCGTCGGTCGCCGACATCCGTACGACGCCCTCGAGGGTGCGGGCGCTTCCGGCGTCGGAGCCCAGCCCGCGGAGTGCGGATTCCACGACTTCGGCGGCCGCGAGCGCCTGGTGGCCTAGGTCGGTCAACTCCCACCCGCCCGGCACCCTGGCCAGCAGCCGCCCGCCAAGTGAGCGTTCGAGCGCGGCGATGCGGCGCGAGATGGTGGTGTGGTTCATCCCGAGCTCGTCGGCCGCGGTGACGTATCGGCCCGACCGCCCGACGGCGAGCAGGGCGAGTAGGTCGTCCGCGCGTGGCAGCTCAGCCATATCTGCATCTTTGCAGATGCTTCCTGCTGGTTTGGGCATTGTCTCCACAGGGAAGCTGCAGGAATACTCAGGGCTAGTGTGCCTCACGTCACAGAAGGAGTGTCCGATGAGCAGTTCGGTGCCGAGCGGCCTCAAACGAGTGGTGGTCGCCTCGATGGCGGGCACCGTCGTGGAGTGGTACGAGTTCTTCCTGTACGGCACCGCGGCCACGCTCGTCTTCAGCAAGGTCTTCTTCGACCAGGGCAACAGCGACCTCAACAACATCCTGGCCGCCTTCGTCACCTACGCGGTGGGGTTCCTGGCCCGCCCGTTGGGTGGCGTGGTGTTCGGCCACTTCGGCGACAAGTACGGCCGCAAGAAGCTGCTGCAGTTCTCCTTGTTGCTCGTCGGTGCGGCGACCTTCCTGATGGGATGCCTGCCGACGTTCGGCCAGGTCGGCTATTGGGCGCCTGCGCTTCTGGTCGCGCTGCGCTTTCTCCAAGGCTTCGCCGTCGGGGGAGAGTGGGGCGGGGCGATATTGCTGGTGGCCGAACACAGTCCCATGCGTGAGCGGGGCTTCTGGGCGAGTTGGCCGCAGGCCGGCGTGCCGGTCGGCAACCTGCTGGCGACGTTGGTGCTACTGGTGCTCACGGGCACGCTGTCGGATGCCGCCTTCCTGTCCTGGGGTTGGCGCGTCGCCTTCTGGCTGTCCGCCGTGGTGGTGCTGGTCGGCTACTACATCCGCACCAAGGTCACGGACGCACCGATATTCGTTGCGGCGCAACAGGAGGCCGAGCGGGTCAAGGCGACGTCGTTGAGCGTCGTCGAAGTGCTGAAGCGCTACCCCCGCGGGGTGGTGACCGCGATGGGACTGCGGTTCGGCGAGAACATCATGTACTACCTGGTCGTCACGTTCTCCATCACGTACCTGAAGGTGCAGGTGGGGGCGAACACGTTGGCGATCCTGTGGTACCTGTTGGTCGCCCATGCCGTGCACTTCGCGGTAATTCCCTTGGCGGGCAAGCTGGCCGACCGCTACGGCCGGCGCCCGGTCTACTTCGTCGGGGCTGCCCTCGGCGCGACGTGGGGGTTCTTCGCCTTCCCGATGATGGACAGCGGCAACTATGTCGTGATCACCGCGGCGGTGACCATCGGGCTGGTCTTCCACGCCATCATGTACGCCCCGCAGCCCGCGATCATGGCCGAGATGTTTCCCACCCGGATGCGCTATTCCGGTGTCTCACTTGGCTATCAGGTCACGTCGATCGTGGCCGGTTCGCTGGCGCCGATCATTGCCGTGAAGCTGCTCGACGCCTATGACTCCTGGCTTCCGGTGGCGCTCTACCTGGCCGGTGCGTGTGCCGTCACCCTGGTAGCCGTGTTGTTCAGCCGCGAGACCAAGGGGCTCGACCTCACCTCCCTGGACGACGCGGATGCCGACGAGCTGGCCGTCGAGCGCCAGGCAATTTTCGGATGACGGCGCTGGCCGGGCGTACCGCACTGGTGACCGGCGGCGCCAGCGGGATCGGTGCCGCATGCGCGCGCGAACTCGCCAGGTGCGGCGCCACCGTCACCATCGCCGACGTCGACGAGCCGGCGGCCAAGGCGCTGGCCGAGGAACTCGGCGGAATTGCCTGGGGGATAGACCTGCTCGACGTCGAGGCGCTCGAAGGGCTCAAGCTGGAAACGGACATCCTGGTCAACAACGCGGGAATCCAGAACATCGACCCCATCGTCGACTTCAGCCCGGAGCGCTTCCGCACCATGCTGACGCTGATGGTGGAGGCGCCGTTCCTATTGATTCGGGCCGCGTTGCCGCACATGTACCAACAGCGGTTCGGCCGCATCATCAACGTCTCGTCGGTGCACGGACTGCGGGCGTCCGAGTTCAAGGTGGCTTACGTGAGCGCCAAGCACGGGCTCGAGGGGTTGTCGAAGGTGACGGCGCTGGAGGGTGGGCCGCACGGCGTCACCAGCAACTGCGTCAACCCCGGATACGTGCGAACACCGTTGGTGGCCAGCCAGATAGCCGACCAGGCGCGCACTCACGGCATCTCCGAGGACGACGTGCTGAGCCAGGTGCTGCTCACCGAGAGCGCCATCAAGCGGCTGGTCGAACCCGAGGAGGTCGCCGCGTTGGTGGCGTGGCTGGCCGCCCCGACCGCCGGAATGGTGACGGGTGCCTCGTACACGATGGACGGCGGCTGGAGCGCTAGGTAGCCGAGGCTTCAGTCGCTTCAGTGGCTCCGGCGGCCAGCCAGGGCCCCATCCGGCGCAACGCCTCTTCCATGTCCGACGGCGGCCCGGCGAACGACAGCCGCACGTAGGCGCCGCCACTGACGGTGTCGAAGTCGACGCCCGGTGCGATGGCTACGCCCGTGTCGGCCAACAGCTTCGCGCAGAACGCCAGCGAGTCCGTCGAATAGTCCGAGATGTCGGCGTAGACGTAGAACGCGCCGTCGGCGGGCGCGAGCCGATCCAACCCGATGGCGGCAAGTCCGCGCAGCAGCACGTCCCGGTTGGCGGTGTACTGCTCGACCAACGCGTCGGCCTCGGCGATGGACTCGGGGGTGAACGCCGCGACGGCCGCGAGTTGCGGCAAGGTCGGAGGACATATCGAGAAGTTGCCCGTCAGGCGGTCGACCGCGCGCTGCAATGTCGGCGGGACCAGCAGCCAGCCGAGCCGCCAGCCCGTCATCGCGAAGTACTTCGAAAAGCTGTTGACCACGATGGCTTCTCGCGAGAACTCCCACGCGCAGCTGGTCGCCGGCGCGCCCGGGTACACCAATCCGTGGTAGATCTCGTCGCTGACCAACTGGACGCCGGACCGCTCGCACCACGTCGCGATGGCGGCGAGTTGTTCGGCGGGGAGCACCGTCCCGGTGGGGTTGGCCGGGCTCGCGATGACCAGACCCCTCACCGGAGGGTCGAGTGCGGCGAGCATGTCGACGGTCGGCTGGAATCGGGTCTCCGGACCGCACGGCACCTCGACGACCTCGCAGCCCAGCGCCGACAGGATGTTGCGGTAGCAGGGATATCCGGGTGAGCTGACTGCGACCCGATCTCCGACGTCGAAGCAGGCCAGGAACGAGAGCAGGAACCCGCCGGTCGAGCCGGTGGTGATGACGACGTCGGCGGGGCCGACCGCGACGTCGTACCGGCTCGAGTACGACGTGGCGACGCCCGCCCGCAGTTCCGGAAGGCCAAGCGCGACGGTGTATCCCAGCTTGTCGTTGGCCAGTGCAGCCGCAGCGGCGGCGCGTATCGGGGAGGGGGCCTGGGCGCTGGGTTGGCCCGCCGACAGGTTCACCAGGTCGCCGTGGGAGCGCTGGCGCTCCGCCGCGGCCAGCCACACGTCCATCACGTAGAACGGCGGTATCCCCGCGCGAAGCGCGACGCGTGCTGTCACGTCGCCAGGCTAGCCCCGTTGCAGTACTAGGCGGCGTGGTGGTGGGTGAGGTGGTTGGCGATGTGGGTTTCGGTGTCGGCGTCCGGGCGTGGATCGGTGGTGTGGAGTAGGGGTGGGGCGGTGGATTGGTGGTGGGTGCCGGTGGGGGTGGTGAAGTCGGCGACGTGGATGCCGTCGGCGCGGTGCCAGGTGATGACGTGCCAGCCGGGGGCTTGTTTGGCGTAGTTGCAGGCGGCGCAGGAGCCGCGGCCGTTGATGGCGGTGGTGGGTCCGCCGCGGCTGTGGGGGTCGGCGTGGTCAGTGTGGCGGATGGGGGCGTCGCAGTAGGGGGTGCGGCAGGTGTCGTCGCGGATGGCGATGAACTGGGCCAGGCCTTTGGGGAAGGCCCGGGCGCGGGATTCCATGGCGATTAGGGCGCCGCTGGTGGGGTGTTGGTAGAGCCGGCGCAGGGTGGCCTGGGAGCGGGGATCGGCGGCGGCGGTGTCGATCAGCCGCAGCGCTACCGCGGCCGGGATGGGTCCGTATCCCGGCACGGCCGCCGGATGCGGGTCGCCGCCGAGCAGGGTGTCATCGGAGATGACCAGCTGGACCGCGACCGGTACCGGGACCTCGGCGGGCCGGCCGGTGATGCGTTCGATGAGGGTGTCGGCCATTACCTGTCCCCGGGTCCGGCCGTCCCCACACGTGTCGGCGGCCCGCTTCAAGGCGGCGTAGACCGAGACGCCTTGGGCCATGGGCAGTAGGGCGCTGAGGTGGGTCATGGCCTCGGGGGCGGGGCGGAGGCTGACGCGGCGTTCGGATGCGGCGTGGGCGGCGCGGTCGAGGACGGCGTGGGGATCGAGCCGGTAGGCGATGGCCTTGGCCCTGGCGGTGAGGCGGGCGTCGCCGAGCCCGTCCAACACGGCGGGGTGAGCGCACAACTGCACATCCAACCTGCGCCGGTCCTGCACGGTTAGGCAGGCTGATTCGCGCACGATCAGGGTGGCCCGCCATTCCGAGAGCACCCCGGCGCTCAGCGCGGCCAGGGTGTGCGGCATCTCGCGGACCAACGCGGTGGCCAACCCGAGGTGGCGGCCGCCTCGGTGGGGGGAGTCGCGCCGGGCCAACGCGATTTCGCTGGCCACCCCGCGACCCCGGCGGGCGGCCGGTATCCCGGCGGCCGCTTCGGCCGCGCGCCGGGCGGTGTCCAACGCCACCGCTGCGCGGGCCTGCTCGGCGGC
>JAHFVB010000158.1 GCA_023264755.1 Mycobacterium sp.
GAGAGCTTCATCGACCGGATGATCGCACTCGTCGAAGGCGCCAACCGGCAGAAGACGCCCAACGAGATCGCGCTGAACATCCTGCTGGCCGCGTTGACGATCATCTTCGTGTTCGCGGTCGCCACCCTGCAGCCGTTGGCCATCTACTCCAAGGCCAACAACCCCGGCGTACCCGACAGCCAAGCGCTCGACGGCTACGGCGTCACCGGCATCGTCATGGTCGCGCTGCTGGTCTGCCTGATCCCCACCACGATCGGCGCCCTGCTATCCGCGATCGGCATCGCGGGCATGGACCGGCTGGTGCAGCGCAACGTCTTGGCCATGTCCGGCCGCGCGGTCGAGGCCGCCGGCGACGTCAACACGCTGCTGTTGGACAAGACCGGCACCATCACCCTGGGCAACCGCCAAGCGTCGGACTTCATCCCGGTCCCCGGGGTCGGAGCCGAGGAACTGGCCGACGCCGCGCAACTGTCCAGCCTGGCCGACGAAACCCCCGAGGGCCGCTCCATCGTCGTCTACGCCAAGACCGCCTTCGGGCTACGCGCGCGGACGCCCGGCGAACTGACCGGAGCGCACTGGGTCGAATTCACCGCGGCGACAAGGATGTCCGGCGTCGACCTGCGTGCCGGCCACTCGCTGCGCAAGGGCGCCGCCAACTCGGTGGCCGAATGGGTGCGCAACGAAGGTGGCACCGTGCCCGTCGAGCTCGGCCAGATCGTGGACGGCATCTCTGCCGCGGGCGGCACCCCGCTGGTGGTGGGCCACGTCATCGACGGCCAGGCGTCGGTACTCGGCGTCATCCACCTCAAGGACGTCGTCAAGCAGGGCATGCGCGAACGCTTCGACGAGATGCGCAAGATGGGCATCCGCACCGTCATGATCACCGGAGACAATCCGTTGACCGCCAAGGCGATTGCCGACGAAGCCGGTGTCGACGACTTCCTGGCCGAAGCCACCCCCGAGGACAAACTCGCGTTGATCAAGCGCGAACAGGAGGGCGGCAAACTCGTCGCGATGACTGGCGACGGCACCAACGACGCCCCCGCGCTGGCCCAGGCGGATGTCGGGGTGGCGATGAACACCGGTACGTCGGCGGCCAAGGAGGCCGGCAACATGGTCGACCTGGACTCCGACCCCACCAAGCTCATCGAGATCGTGGAGATCGGCAAGCAATTGCTGATCACCCGCGGCGCGCTGACCACGTTCTCCATCGCCAACGACATCGCGAAGTACTTCGCCATCATCCCCGCGATGTTCGTGGCGCTGTTCCCCGGACTGGACCTGCTCAACGTCATGCGGCTGCACAGCCCGCAATCGGCGATCCTGTCCGCGGTCATCTTCAACGCACTGGTCATCATCGCACTGATTCCGCTGTCGCTGCGCGGCGTGCGCTACACACCCAGCAGCGCCTCGAAACTGTTGAGCCGCAACCTCTACGTCTACGGACTGGGCGGCATCGTCGCCCCGTTCATCGGCATCAAGCTCATCGACCTGATCGTCCAACTCCTCCCCGGGATGTCCTGACATGAAATTCTCCAACCTGGTCCGTCTGCACTGGGCCGCGCTGCGCGCTCTGCTGGTGCTCACCGTGCTGACTGGACTCGCCTACCCGCTGCTCGTCTGGGCGGTGGCCCAACTCCCCGGCCTGCGTGACAAGGCCGACGGGTCGATCGTGACGGTCGCCGGAAAGCAGGTCGGCAGTTCACTGATCGGCCAGACCTTCACCGACTCCAACGGCAATCCGATCCCCAAGTACTTCCAGAGCCGCCCGTCGGCCGCCGGAGCCGGCTACGACCCGCTGAGCACCAGCGCCAGCAACCTGGGCCCGGAGAACGTCCTCGACACCCCGGCCGACCCGGCCCAAGTCGCGGCGGGCAAGGCCCCGGCCGACGCCGGCTTCAAGGCCAGCCTGCTGACCCAGGTGTGCTCGCGCAGCAAGGCCGTCGGCGACCTCGAGGGAGTCTCCGGAGCGCGGCCGTTCTGCACCGGCGACGGCGTCGGCGCGGTGCTGTCGGTGATCGGACCCCGCGACGCGCGCGGCAACGTCGTGCGGCCCACCCGGGTCGTCAGCGTCAACGAGCCCTGCTCGACCACCAAGGCCCCGTTCCTGGCCAGCTACGAGGGCGTGCGCGTCGAGTGCGCCAAGTACGACGAGGACTACTCGATCGGCCAGCTGGTACCGATCTGGGGAGCCGCACCGGCCCAGCCCGTGGTACCGGCCGATGCCGTAACCGCCAGCGGCAGCGGCCTCGACCCGAACATCTCGGTCGAGTACGCCGACCTGCAGCTCGCCCGCGTCGCCAAGGCCCGCGGCGTCAGCCCCGACAAGATTCGGGACGCCGTGCGCGCCAACGAGAATGGACGCGACCTCGGCTTCCTCGGCGAGCCCCGCGTGAACGTGCTGGCGCTCAATCTGGAACTGGACCAGAAGTACCCAGTGACGGGGTGATTCGACGGGTGGATGATGAGCACGTGAACCTGCCCGCCCAGAAGGGCCAAAAGCGGGGCGAGCTGCGGATCTATCTCGGGGCAGCGCCCGGTGTCGGCAAGACGTTCGCGATGCTCGGCGAGGCACATCGGCGCCTGGAACGCGGCACCGATCTGGTGGCCGCCGTCGTCGAGACGCACGGCCGGAAGAAGACGGCCGAGTTGATCGCCGGCATCGAGGTGATCCCGCCGCGGTACGTCACCTACCGCGGCAGCAGCTTCCCCGAACTCGACGTCGCGGCCGTACTGGCGCGGCACCCCGAGGTGGTGCTCGTCGACGAACTGGCCCACACCAACACGCCAGGCAGCAAGAACGCGAAACGCTGGCAAGACGTCGAGGAACTGCTCGACGCGGGCATCTCCGTGATCTCGACCGTCAACGTCCAGCACCTCGAGAGCCTCAACGACGTCGTCGCGCAGATCACCGGAATCGAGCAGCAGGAAACCGTACCCGACGCGGTGGTGCGCAGCGCCGCCCAGATCGAGCTCGTCGACATCACTCCGGAAGCGTTGCGGCGCAGACTCTCCCACGGAAACGTCTACGCCCCCGAACGGGTCGACGCGGCGCTGTCGAACTACTTCCGCCGCGGAAACCTGACCGCCCTACGCGAACTCGCGCTGCTGTGGCTGGCCGACCAGGTCGACGCCGCGCTGGCGAAGTACCGCGCCGAGAACAAGATCACCGCCACCTGGGAAGCCCGGGAACGGGTCGTCGTCGCCGTCACCGGCGGGCCGGAATCGGAAACTCTGGTGCGCCGCGCATCTCGGATCGCCTCCAAGTCCAGCGCCGAACTGATGGTGGTGCACGTCGTCCGCGGTGACGGCCTGGCCGGACTGTCCGCGCCCATGATGGGCAAGGTGCGCGAACTCGCGGCCAGCCTGGACGCGACGCTGCACACCGTGGTCGGCGACGACGTGGCCACCGCGCTACTGGACTTCGCCCGCGAGATGAACGCCACCCAGCTGGTACTCGGCACGTCGCGACGCTCGCGCTGGGCCCGGATCTTCGACGAGGGCATCGGCGCCAAGACCGTGCAGCACTCCAGCAAGATCGACGTCCACATGGTCACCCACGAGGAGACCAGCCCAGGGTTCAGCTGGGCGTCCCTGGCGCCCCGGCAGCGACACCTGGTGTCGTGGCTGGCCGCCGTCGTCGTGCCGTCGTTGATCTGCGCGATCACGGTGCTGCTGCTCGACAGCTTCCTGAGCATCGGCGGCGAGAGCGCCCTGTTCTTCGTCGGCGTACTGGTGGTGGCCCTGCTGGGCGGCGTCGCACCGGCCGTCCTGTCGGCGCTGCTGTCCGGGGTGCTGCTGAACTACTTCCTGGTCGCCCCGCGCTACACGTTCACGATCGCCGAGCCCGACAGCGCGATCACCATCGTCGTGCTGCTGGCCGTCGCCGTCGCCGTCGCCGCGCTGGTCGACGGCGCCGCCAGCCGGACCCGCGAGGCCAGACACGCCTCCCAAGAAGCCGAACTACTGGCGCTCTTCGCCGGGTCGGTGCTGCGCGGCGCCGACCTGCCCGCGCTGCTGGAACGGGTTCGCGAGACCTACTCGCAGCGCGCCGTCAGCCTGTTGCAAGAAGGCCATGGCACGGTGGCATGTGTGGGCCGCGACCCGTGCGTACAAGTCGACACCGCCGATACCGCAATCGAAGTCGGCGACGACGAGTTCTGGATGCTGATGGCGGGCAGGAAGCTGACCGCCCGCGACCGCATGGTGCTGACCGCGGTGGCCAAACAAGCCGCCGGTCTGGTCAAGCAGCGGGAACTGACCGAAGAAGCCGCCAAGGCCGAAGCCATCGCCCAGGCCGACGAACTTCGCCGCTCGCTGCTGTCGGCGGTCAGCCACGACCTGCGCACGCCGCTGGCTGCGGCCAAGGCCGCCGTGTCCAGCCTGCGCAGTGACGACGTCGGATTCTCCGCCGAGGACACCGCGGAGCTGCTGGCCACCGTCGAAGAGTCCATCGATCAGCTGACCGCACTGGTGGGCAATCTGCTCGATTCGTCGCGGCTGGCCGCCGGCGCCGTCAAGCCCGAACTGCGGCGCGTCTACCTCGAAGAGGTGGTGCAGCGTGCGCTGCTCGGAATCAGCCGGGGTACTGGCGGATTCGGCGGCGTGGAACTGGACCGGGTGAAGGTCGAGGTCGGCGACGCCGTCGCCATGGCCGACAGTGGGCTGCTGGAACGCGTGCTGGTGAACCTCATCGACAACGCGCTGCGCTACGCACCCGAGGGTCCGATCCGGGTGAACGCGGGCAAGGTCGGCGACCGCGTGTTGATCAACGTCATCGACGAAGGCTGCGGCGTCGCACGCGGCACCGAGGAGCAGATGTTCGAGCCGTTCCAACGACTCGGCGACCACGACAACACCACCGGTGTCGGCCTTGGCCTTTCGGTCGCGCGCGGATTCGTCGAAGCCATGGGTGGCACCATCGCCGCCACCGACACCCCCGGCGGCGGCCTGACGGTGGTCGTGGACTTGGCCGCGCCCCAACCGGATACCGAACAATGAACGCCCCCAAGACACGAGTGCTGGTCATCGACGACGAGCCGCAGATCCTGCGTGCCCTGCGGATCAACCTGTCCGTGCGGGGCTACGAGGTCACCACGGCCGCGACGGGGGAAGCCGCCTTACGGGCCGCCGCCGAACACCGGCCGGACGTGGTGATCCTGGACCTCGGCCTGCCCGACATGTCGGGTATCGAAGTACTGGAGGGGCTACGGGGCTGGCTGACCACCCCCGTCATCGTGCTCTCGGCCCGCACCGACTCCTCGGACAAGGTGCAGGCCCTGGACGCGGGCGCCGACGACTACGTCACCAAGCCGTTCGGCATGGACGAGTTCCTAGCCCGCCTGCGCGCCGCAGTGCGCAGGGGTGCGGCGGCCTCCGACACCGACGAGCCCGTCGTCGAAACCGACTCGTTCACAGTCGACTTGGCGGCCAAGAAGGTCACCAAGGATGGGGTCGACGTGCACCTGACCCCCACCGAGTGGGGCATGCTGGAGATGCTGGTGCGCAACCGCGGCAAGCTGGTTGGCCGCGACGAACTGCTCAAGGAGGTGTGGGGTCCGGCCTACGCCAAGGAAACCCACTACCTACGGGTGTACCTCGCGCAGCTGCGCCGCAAGCTGGAGGTCGACCCGTCGCACCCCAAACACCTGCTGACCGAGGCGGGGATGGGCTACCGCTTCCAAGCGTGAGCTCGGGTGCGTGGTGTGTGTGTGCGCAGCGTGTGTGGGCAGCGGCAGCGTGTGTGCGCAGCGCCAGCGTGTGCGCTCAGCTTGCACGCCCGCAGCATGTGCACTCAGTGTGTGGATTCTGGTCGACAATCTCGCCAATTCCCGACCACAACCCACACACTCGCGAGCGCCCCAGCCCCCAACCCCCACACTCGCGAGCACCCCAGCCCCCGCAGCTTGCACGCCCGCAGCATGTGCACTCAGTGTGTGGATTCTGGTCGACAATCTCGCCAATTCCCGACCACAACCCCCACACTCGCGAGCGCCCCAGCACCCAAGCGCCCCAGCTCAGCCGGGCTTGCGCGCCTGCACCGTGTAACTCAGCGGCATCCGGTCGCCACCCTGCGCCAGCACGTACTCCCCCTCGAAGTCCGGACTCTCGATCATCGCGTCGCCCAACTGATTCCACGGCACCTCGCGATGCTCCTCCAGATGGGTCACGGTCAGCCCGGCGTCGGTCAGCGCGGTGAACAGTTCCCCTAGGCCGTGATTGAAGATGATCGTCTCCGGTGAACTGAGCACCCCGGCGCCGGCATAGGTTTCCTCCTCGACGAAGGTGGTGCCCTCGGTCTGGAAGTACGGGTACTCGATCACCAGCAGCCCGTCGGGTCGGGGATCGCTCATCGCCCACAACACCGGGTGGCCGTCCCTGAGGAACAGTCGTCCGCCCGGCCGGAGCAGCCCCGCGACGACGTCGGCCCAGCGCCGGATGTCGGGCAGCCAGCAGATCGCCCCGATGCCGGTGTAGACCAGGTCGCAGCACTGCGCCCCGAGCACGTCCACCGCGTCGTACGCGTCGGCCTCGACGAACCGGACCTCGGCCGCGGCACGCTCGGCCAAGGTGCGCCCCGCCGCCACCGCGCTCGGCGAGAAGTCCAGCCCCGTCACCGAGCGAGCGCCCAATCTGGCCAGCGACACGGTGTCGGTACCGATGTGGCACTGCAGGTGTACGACGTCGAGGCCGTCGAGCCGGCCCAGCCGCGGCTGGTCGTAGCGCACCACCGGCGACAGGTAGCCCGGGTCGGCGAAGGAGGCAAGGTCGTAGCCGTCCGGAGCCGTGTGCACTGGCACCCGCGACTCCCAATTCGCCAGGTTGATCGCGCGCCAATCGTCGGTCATGACGCGATTATGTGCGATTTGTGCACCCGTTGGAGCGCTCACCGCGCCAACGGGTGCACAAATCGCAGCGGCTGGTGGAGTCCCTTCCGTACGGTGAAGACATGAAGTACTTGGAAGTCGACGGAGTCGGACAGGTCAGCCGGATCGGACTGGGCACCTGGCAGTTCGGGTCGCGGGAATGGGGCTACGGCGACCAGTACGCCTCCGGCCCGGCTCGCGACATCGTGCAGCGCGCACTCGCCCTTGGCGTCACGCTGTTCGACACCGCCGAGATCTACGGCACCGGCAAGAGCGAGCGCATCCTCGGCGAGGCGCTCGGCGAGCAGCGCAGCAAGGTCGCGGTGGCCAGCAAGATCATGCCGATCGCCCCCTTCCCCGCGATCGTCAAACAACGCGAGGCGGCCAGCGCCAAACGCCTGCAACTGGACCGCATCCCGCTCTACCAGGTCCACCAGCCCAACCCCGTGGTCCCCGATTCGGTGATCATGCCGGGCCTGCGCGAGCTACTCGACGACGGCAAGATCGGCGCGGTCGGCGTCTCGAACTACTCGCTGGAGCGCTGGAAGAAGGCCGATGCCGCGCTCGGCCGCCCGGTCATCAGCAACCAGGTGCACTTCTCGCTGGCCCACCCGCAAGCGCTCAAGGACCTGGTGCCGTTCGCCGAACGCGAGCATCGCATCGTCATCGCCTACAGCCCACTGGCACAAGGCCTGTTGGGCGGCAAGTACGGCCTCGACAATCGCCCCGGCGGCGTCCGGGCGCTGAACCGGCTGTTCGGCACCGAGAACCTGCGCCGCATCGAGCCGCTGCTGCAGACGCTGCGCGACGTCGCGGCCGAGGTCGACGCGAAACCGGCGCAGGTAGCGCTGGCCTGGCTGATCCAGCTGCCCGGCGTCGTCGCCATCCCCGGAGCGTCCAGCGTCGAACAACTCGAGTTCAACGTCGCCGCCGCGGACATCGAGCTCAGTGCCGCGGCGCACGACGCGCTCACCACGGCCGCCAAGGCCTTCCGGCCGGTGTCGTCGGCCCGCTTCCTCACCGACCTGGTACGCGAACGGCTGCCCTTCGGCTGACCCGTCGTGCGAGTCCTCACAGCCGGGCGTCGGTTCGCGGTCACCCGATCGACGGCTAGCGTTCGCCCGCCGATCGCCTACCCGACGGCGACCTGGTGCCACGCTTTGATCGAAACTCGATCAGCGCGAAAGGCCCAGGAATGTCCGATAATTCGCATGCCTACAACAGTGTCTGGCAGCTGCGTGGCGACTCGTGGTGCCGCCTCGAGGAGGCCGCCGACCGGCTGACGCGCACCAGCACCGTCGGCGAGCTCAAGGAGCACTACCTCGAACTCTGCCGGGGTCTGCTGGCGACGCTGACCCCGCTCGAGCCGTACTGGGCCTACCCCGGCTCCCCGCAATTCGCCAAGGTGCAGCGGCTGTTCAACTCGGGTCACTACGACAAGTTCGCCCACGCCGTCACCCGCATCAACCGGGCGCTGACCACGGAGTCGTACCGCAGCGGCGAGGTCGACACCGCCGGCTTGGACGAAACCGACATGTTCCCGCCCGACCCCAGGACGCTCGAACAGCAGCCGGTGACCAAGAAGGAGCAGCTCTACTTCGAGGTGCTCGTCGTCGAGAAGATGACCGAGGCCCAGGAGCGCGCCCTGCGCAAGGAGGTACGCAGCTGGCGCCGCCCCGACGACGAGTTCGTCTACGAACTGGTCGTGGTGGCCAGCGGCGACGAGGCACTGATCGCCGCCCGGCTCAACGTCAACCTGCAGGCCGTCGTGATCCGGCGCCGCTTCAGCCATCAGTCCACCCGCGACCTCACCAGCTTGGCGGAGTTCGTCGACAGCCGGGTGTCCGAGGACCTCGACGATCACAAGTCCCCCGACGAGCGGGCCCAGATCCTGGCCGCGTCACTGCACGAGTTGCGTCCCGAACTCGACCTCTACCTGATGACCGAAATCGACGTCGAGCAGATCGCCGGCCGGCTCGGCCCGTCCTTCCGCCGCGTCTTCCACGCCCGCGAAGGCGTACTCGAACTACACCTGTCGATCCTGCACGGAGTCGCCGAGCGCTACCGCACGCCCTTCTTCAGCGCGCTCAAGCAGTACAGCCACCGCCCCACCGGCGTGTTCCACGCGCTGCCGATCAGCCAAGGCAAGTCGATCGTCAACTCGCACTGGATCAAGGACATGGTCAGCTTCCACGGGCTGGACGTGTTCATGGCCGAAACCTCGGCGACGTGCGGCGGACTGGACTCGCTGCTGGAACCGACCGGCCCGCTGCGCGAGGCCCAGCAGCTGGCCGCCGCGGCCTACGGCTCGCGGCACACCTACTTCGTCACCAACGGCACGTCGACGGCCAACAAGATCGTCACGCAGTCGCTGGTGGCGCCCGGCGACATCGTGCTGCTGGATCGCAACTGCCACCAGAGCCACCA
>JAHFVB010000159.1 GCA_023264755.1 Mycobacterium sp.
CGGGCGCGTATTCGGCGTATAGCTCTGCCGCCCAGGCCGTGGCGAGTCCGCCGCCGGAGTAGCCCCACAGGCCGACGGGCGCCTCGTGCGACAGGGCGAATCGTTCGACGTTGAGTGCGGCCCGGAGGCCGTCGAGGATGTGGTAGCCCGGCCCGCGGGGTGCTCCCCAGGTGCCGTGGGTGCCCTCGTGGTCGGGCACTGATACCGCCCAGCCCTCGGCCAGCGCCGCGGCGATCAGCAGGAATTCCAGTTGTGCGAGCGCTCCGATGGCCTTTGCGCCCCGTTGCATCGCGTACGAGGGGAAGCACCGGCCGGCCACGGCGTCGATCGCGCACTGGTAGGACAGGATCGGACAGGGGCGGGCGGTATCGCGTTCGACGGGGATCAGCACGGTGGTGACGGCGACGTCCGGCGCGCCGTGCATGTTCGTGGTCCGGTAGAGCAACTGGGTGGCGGTGATCTTCTGGGGAATCAGGCCCAGGAACGCCAGTGCCACCGCGCGGGACCGCAGCACGGTGCCGGGGCGAGCGTGCTCGAAGCCCGGAGGCGGGACGTAGAAGGGGTCGGCATCCGGCAGCGTGGGTCGCGACCTGGGGCTTAGCTCCTCGTGAGGGGCATGGCCGATCCACTCGGCACCGGTCGACATGGCTGCGCTGCCAATATCCATCCAGTCATTGTCACTTAATGCCGCTTCAATGCCCAATCTGGGCATTCGTCATGTCGGTGGGCGCAGTGCGGCGAACTCGTCGGTGACGCGGTAGGCGTCCTCGGCGAATCGATAGAGCGCGGCCGGCCGTCCGCCGCTGCGTCCGGATCTGGCGGTGGTTCCGGTCGGGGTGATCACTCCGCGTCGGGCGAGTACGCGCTGCAAGTTGGTGGGGTCCACGGGGTGCCCCAGCGCTGCACTGTAGATGTCGCGCAGCGTTGAGAGTGCGAATTCCTTTGGTGCCAAGGCGAATCCGATGTTCGTGTAGGACAGTTTGGCGACCAGCCTGGCGTGCGCGTTGATGACCATCGGGCGGTGGTCGAAGGCCATCGGGGGCAGTGCGTTGACGGGATGCCAGCGGGTGTCGGGTGGCAGCTCGGGGACGGCGGGGGAGGGCACCAGGCCCAGGAACGTCGATGCGATGACGCGTGCGCCGGGAACGCGGTGGGGCTCGGAGAAGACCGCCAGCTGCTCGAGATGGGTGAGTTGGCGCAGGTCCACTTTCTCGGCGAGTTGTCGCCGGACTGAACTCGTCATGTCCTCGTCGTGTCGCAGTTGGCCGCCCGGCAGTGACCAAGCGCCGCGTTGCGGCTCCATGGCGCGTTCCCACAGCAGCACGCTCAGCTGCGGGTTTCTCGTCGCCAACTGCCGAACTTGGAAGACGACGGCGAGCACTTCGTGGTCAGTGCTACGATTGCCCATGTTTTCGATCATAAGTCGAAAACCTGGTCCGATCAAAGGAGACGGCAATGACGGTGTTGGACCACACCGCGGAGTCCCGAAGCGGTTGGACCGCGCAGCTCACCAACGGCCCCGAGGGCTACGGCGGAGTGATCGCCGACGAGGAGTGGGCCGCGGAGATTCGTCGGCTCGCACGGCAGCGTGGCGCGACCTTGCTCGCGCACAACTACCAGCTTCCCGCCATCCAGGACGTGGCCGACCACGTCGGGGATTCCCTGGCGCTCTCGCGGATCGCCGCGGACGCGGCGGAGGAGACCATCGTGTTCTGCGGCGTGCACTTCATGGCCGAGACCGCGAAGATCCTCAACCCGGACAAGACCGTGCTGATTCCCGACCAGCGCGCCGGATGTTCGCTGGCCGATTCGATCAGCGCCGACGAACTGCAGGCGTGGAAGGACGAGCATCCCGGTGCGGTCGTGGTCTCCTACGTCAACACCACCGCGGCGGTGAAGGCGTTGACCGACATCTGCTGCACGTCGTCCAACGCCGTCGAGGTGGTGGCCTCCATCCCCGAGGATCGCGAGGTGCTGTTCTGCCCGGACCAGTTCCTCGGGGCGCACGTCCGGCGGGTCACCGGCCGTAAGAACGTGCACGTCTGGGCCGGCGAATGCCACGTGCACGCCGGCATCAACGGCGACGAACTGGCCGAGCAGGCCCGCACGCACCCCGGGGCCGAACTGTTCGTCCACCCCGAATGCGGTTGCGCCACCTCGGCGCTGTATCTCGCCGGTGAAGGTGCGGTGCCGGAGGAGCGGGTGAAGATCCTCTCGACGGGCGGCATGCTCGACGCGGCGCGGGCGACCACGGCCAGCCAGGTACTGGTGGCCACCGAAGTGGGCATGTTGCACCAATTGCGCCGGGCCGCACCGGATGTCGAGTTCCTGGCCGTCAACGACCGGGCCTCCTGCAAGTACATGAAGATGATCACCCCGGCCGCGTTGCTGCGCTGCCTGATCGAAGGGGCCGACGAAGTGGACGTCGACCCGGATACGGCGCGCTCGGCGCGCGCCAGCGTCCAGCGGATGATCGAGATCGGACAGCCCGGAGGCGGGGAGTGACACCTGAGGGCGGCGGCGGAGCGACAGGGGGAGGCGGAAGCGCCGCCTGCGGTGGCCGCGGGTACTGGCAGCAACGCGCGGACGTCGTGGTGGTCGGCACCGGGGTGGCGGGCTTGGTGGCCGCACTGGCCGCACACCGGCGCGGGCTCCGGGTCGTCGTGCTCAGCAAGGCTTCCGAGACGGCGACCTTCTATGCGCAAGGCGGCACCGCCGTCGTGGTGCCAGAAACCGACGACACCATCGACGCGCACGTCGCCGACGCGCTGGCGGCCGGCGGCGGGCTGTGCGACCCCGAGGCCGTGACGTCCATCGTCGCCAGCGGTTATGCCGCGGTTGCCGAATTGGTCAACGATGGAGCGCGTTTCGACGAGTCGGCCCCGGGCGAATGGGCGCTGACGCGCGAGGGTGGGCATTCGCGACGTCGCATCATCCACGCCGGGGGCGACGCCACCGGGGCAGAGGTGCAGCGGGCGCTCGACCGTGCGGCCGTCACGCTGGATATCCGACGTAATCACGTTGCGCTGCAACTGCTTCACGACGGTGGTGCGATGAGCGGGGTGTTGGTGCGCAACGCCGACGGACTCGGCGTCGTGCATGCGCCTTCGGTGATCCTGGCGACCGGCGGGCTCGGACACCTGTATTCGGCGACGACCAACCCGGAGGGCTCGACGGGCGACGGCGTCGCGTTGGCACTCTGGGCAGGCCTCGCCGTCAGCGACGTCGAGTTCATCCAGTTCCATCCGACGATGCTGTTCGACGGCAACGCCGGCGGGAGACGCCCCCTGATCACCGAGGCGATCCGCGGCGAAGGCGCAGTACTGGTCGACTCCCGCGGGCAGTCAGTCACCGCGGGAGTGCATCCCATGGGCGATCTGGCCCCACGAGACGTGGTGGCCGCGGCCATCGACGCCCGGCTCAACCAGACCGGGGATCCGTGCGTATTTCTCGACGCGCGCTCGATCACGGGTTTCGCGCAGCGCTTTCCAACGGTCACGGCGGCCTGCGCAACGGCCGGCATCGATCCCACCCGGCAATTGATTCCAGTCGTCCCCGGTGCGCACTACAGCTGCGGTGGCGTCGTCACCGACGTGCACGGACGTACCGGGCTGGCCGGTTTGTTCGCCGCAGGGGAGGTGGCGCGCACCGGTATGCACGGGGCGAACCGGCTGGCGTCCAACAGCCTGTTGGAAGGACTGGTGGTGGGCACCCGGGCCGGGGTGGCCGCTGCCGCCCACGCCGCCGCCGCGGGCCCGGTCCTCGCCACTCTTGGTGAGCCGGAGCGGCGGATGGCCTTGCCGCGCAACGAGCTACAGCGTGCGATGAGTAGCGATGCGTCGGTCGTGCGTGATGCCGACGGGCTCGCCCGGTTGGCCGAGCTGCTCGAGCATGCGCCCATGACGTCGTTGCGTGATCGGGCGCGGCTCGAGGACGCTGCGCTGACGGCGACGGCGGGCGCCGTCGTCGCCGCCGCGCAGCAGCGGATCGAGACGCGCGGTTGTCATCACCGTTCGGACCATCCGGATCCGGACCCCGCAATGGCGGTGAGCACCACGGTGCGACTGTCGGACGGCCGCCCCGTCGTCGCCGAGCCTGCGGTCGTGTCGTGCTGATGACGCTGACGAACGACGAGTTGGTGGCGGCCAAGGCCACGATTGCCCTGGCGCTCGACGAGGATCTGCGCTATGGCCCCGACGTGACGACCCTGGCCACGGTCGGCCCGGACGCGCAGACGACCGCGCGGATGGTCACCCGCGAGCCCGGAGTTGCCGCAGGCGTCGACGTCGCGCTGTTGGTACTCGACGAAGTACTGGGCATCGACGGCTACCGGGTGGTCGATCGGGTCGAGGACGGCGCCCGCCTGGAACCCGGCGACGCGCTGCTGACGGTCCAGGCGCACACCCGCGGCCTGTTGACGGCGGAACGAACGATGCTCAACCTGGTCTGTCACCTCAGTGGCATCGCCACCGCCACGGCGCAGTGGGTAGCCGCCGTCGAGGGCACCCGAGCCCAGATTCGTGACACTCGAAAGACGTTGCCCGGACTGCGTTTACTGCAGAAGTACGCCGTACGGCTAGGCGGCGGAGTCAATCACCGCCTGGGTCTTGGTGATGCGGCGTTGATCAAGGATAATCACGTCGCCGCCGCGGGCGGGGTGCTCGAGGCGTTGCGCGCCGTGCGCGCCGCGGCACCGGCGCTACCGTGTGAGGTCGAGGTCGATTCCCTCGAACAGCTCGACGCGATCCTCGGCGAGCACGTCGAACTCGTTCTGCTGGACAACTTTCCGATATGGCAGACGCAGATCGCAGTGCAGCGCCGCGACGCGCGGGCGCCAGGAACGCTCTTGGAGTCATCGGGTGGGCTGGCGCTGAACACCGCTGCCGAATATGCGGGTACCGGCGTCGACTTCCTTGCCGTTGGCGCCCTCACGCATTCGGTACGAGTACTCGACGTGGGCCTGGACGTCTAGTCGTCGCCAGCCGTTTCGCAGCGTCGGGGGCCTTGGTCTGGCGCGGGGGCCGGCACTCGTTCACCGGCTAGCATCTGGCGCATGTCAACGTACGAGGCTCGACCGGCTCCGCCGGCCCCCAGTTCGCCGCGGCGGGTGGGTGCGGTGCCCGTCATCGCGCTCATCATCGCGCTGGTGGCGCTCGGGCTGGCGGGTTGGGCCGCGTTTCGCCCGTTTTCCGGGCCGGCCACCGCACCGGCCTACGGTGCGAGCCAACGAGCCGATGCGAAGGCGGCGACGTGCGCTGCGACCGAGTTGGTTCGCAAGGGCGTCTCGCTGAACACCAATCTGCAAAGCCCCGGCGGCGACGCCGACGTGACGGGGTCGCTCGCGGTGGCGGGCAATGCCCGGCTGTCGTTGGCCAACGGTGGGCAGTACTTGCTCAGTCGGCTGGATCCGGCGACGCCGACCGAACTTGCGGCCGACGTCCGCGACCTCGCGAACACGTTGATGGACATCGGCGCCGCCTCGATTGCCGGGGCGTTGAACACCGATCCGGATCAGGCGGCCCGCTTGAGCCACGCCGACGCGGTGAACGCGAAGATCACCGAAGCCTGCAAGTAGCAAGTAGCAAGACCACACCATGCGCCAACTGACGCTCGAGGGACCGGCCGAGTGCCGTTGGCGCGACGCGCCGGATCCGGTGCTCCAGTCGCCGGCCCAGGCCTTGGTGCGACCGCTCGCCGTGGCCTGCTGCGACCTGGACGTGTGGGTCTCGCAGGGTGCGCTGCCGATGGCGCCGGGGCACGCGCCACGAGGGCATAGCGGAAGTGGTCGAAGTCGGCGCCGACGTCACTGGCGTGCACGCCACCTGGCCGGACGGCGTATGCACCGACACCGGGCTCTACCTTCAGCCCGTCCAGCTCCCACTGCTCGCCATGTACACGCGGGGCGTGCAGTTCGTCACCGGCCGGGTCAACGCCCGCAAGCTCATCCCGGAAGTCATCGAATCGTTGAAGACGACAGCCGAGCTCGGGCCCGTCGTCGAACGGGTCGTGCCCTGGGAGGACGCCGACACCGTCTGGCCGGCGATGACGGGCAAGACGGTGTTCACTCGCAGCGCCTGATCGTCACGCGGTGGCGGCGCGCCGCACCAGCGACAGCACCACGGCCGCGGTGGCGAACAGACCCGAGAACACCCGGTTGACGACGGTCTGCTGCCGCGGGGTGTGCAGCCAGCGCAGGAGTCTCACCGCGAGGCGGGTGTACAAGCCCATCACCACCACGTCGACGGCCACCAGCGTCACGCCGATCGCCAGGTATTGCGGCAGCAACGCTGCGGTGGGCACCACGAACTGCGGAAGTACGGCTAGGAAGAACACCAGGCCCTTCGGGTTCGTGGCATTGACCAGGAAGCCGCGTACGACGAGTGCGGTCCGGCTACCGGCGGCAGAGACGTCGAGCTGCTCCCGAAGGTCGTGGGTCGCCGTCCGCCACTGCCGCACCGCCAGATACAGCAGATAGCCGACGCCCACCCACTTGACGACGTTGAACGCCACGATCGAGCCGGTGACGAGTGCACCCAACCCCAGTCCGACCAACGTGAGCTGGAGCATCAACCCCACTTCCAGGCCCAGGATGCTCCAATAGCCGCGCCGCACGCCGTGGGTCAGGCCGGTCGCCATCGACTGGATGGCGCCGGCCCCGGGGGACACCGCGATCAGGATCGCCGCTCCGATGAAGGTCAACCACACGTCCCAGGCCATGGCGGCAGTCTGGCAGCCGACCGAGCGTCAGTTCAACCGAGTTTTAGGCGATGTCGGCGACGAAGGTGCCCTGCCGCTTGGCCAACATTTGGGGGATGCGCGGCAGGGCCGGGTCGACGGTGCCCGCGGGCAGCACGCGCGGGTTGATCAGGTGCAGGTCCTTGCGCCCGACGTGGATGTCGGCCTCGCCTGCGGCCAGCACGTTCTTGACCCAGTTGGTCTTGCCGTGCACCAGCCCGATCGCCAGCAGCTCGTCCTTGCGGTAGGCGGTGACGATGGTTTCGAATTGCTTGCCCGACGTGCGGCCCCGGTGTTTGATCACCGCGAAGCCAGGCATCCGCTTGGACAGCGGACGCAGCAACGGGTTGACGTACTTGATTTGGAAGCGCTCCAGCCATACCGGGATGATCATGGGTACGCCTGGGGCGTTGTTGGGGTGATCTTGCCTCGACGAGGACGTGGACATGGCGGCTCCCGAATTCGATTTGTACTGCTCTGGGACAATAGACGGCGTGAAGGACCCCGTGAACGACTTGCCTGCGCTGGTGGCCCGCATCGATCTGCGAGGTCGGCAGCTATCGACGGCTGAGCTGCGGGCCGTACTGCCGCGTGGTGGGGTCGACGTGGACGTGGTGGTACCGAAGGTTCGTCCCATCGTCGACGCGGTCGTGGAGCGGGGCGCCGCAGCGGCGCTCGAATACGGCGAATCCTTCGACGGCGTGCGGCCCGAGACCGTGCGAGTGCCGGCGGCGAAGCTGCGCCAGGCGCTGGCCGAGCTCGCTCCCGACGTCCGGGCGGCGCTCGAAGTGGCCATCGAGCGCACCCGGCTGGTCCATGCCGATCAGCGGCGCACCGACACGACGACGACGCTGGCCCCCGGGGCGACCGTGACCGAGCGTTGGGTGCCCGTGGAGCGCGTGGGGCTCTACGTACCCGGCGGCAATGCCGTGTATCAGTCGAGCGTCGTCATGAACGTCGTGCCTGCTCAAACCGCGGGCGTCGACGCCCTCGTCATCGCCAGCCCGCCGCAGGCCGACTTTGGCGGGCTGCCGCACCCGACCATCCTGGCCGCGGCCGAACTGCTCGGAGTCGACGAAGTGTGGGCGGTCGGCGGAGCTCAGGCCGTGGCGTTGCTGGCGTACGGCGGTACCGACACCGACGGCGGCGAGCTCGCCCCCGTCGACATGATCACCGGACCCGGCAACATCTACGTGACCGCGGCCAAGCGCATCTGCCGTTCCCAGGTCGGCATCGATGCCGAGGCCGGCCCCACCGAGATCGCGATCCTCGCCGACCATTCCGCGGATCCCGTGCACGTCGCCGCGGACCTCATCAGCCAGGCCGAACACGACGAGCTGGCGGCCAGCGTGCTCGTCACCACCAGCACCGTCCTCGCCGATGCCACCGACGCCGAACTCGCGGTACAGGTCGCCAATACGACGCACCGCGAGCGCGTCACCGCGGCGCTGTCCGGCAAGCAGTCGGCCATCGTGCTCGTCGACGACCTCGAGGCCGGCGTCCGCGTGGTGAACGCCTACGCCGCCGAGCACCTGGAGATCCAAACCGTCGATGCCGCCGCGGTCGCCGGCCGAATCCGCTCCGCGGGGGCCATCTTCGTCGGCGCGTGGTCACCGGTCAGCTTGGGCGACTACTGCGCCGGGTCCAATCACGTATTGCCGACCGCCGGGTGTGCGCGGCACTCCAGTGGGTTGTCGGTGCAGACGTTTCTGCGCGGCATCCACGTCGTCGACTACACGGAGGCGGCGCTCAAGGACGTGTCCGGCTACGTGATTACGCTGGCGAAGGCCGAGAATCTGCCCGCCCACGGCGAGGCCGTCCGACGGAGGTTCGAACGGTGACGGGTGCCGGCGCGAAGGACGGTGCGATGTGACCGAGCGGACGATCACGCTCGCCGACCTGCCGTTGCGCGACAACCTACGCGGCAAGTCGCCCTACGGCGCGCCCCAGTTGCAGGTTCCGGTGCGGCTCAACACCAATGAGAACCCGCACCCGCCGACACAGGCTTTGGTCGACGACGTCGCGGCCTCGGTCCGCGACGCCGCCTCCGAGCTGCACCGCTACCCGGACCGGGACGCGGTGCAGCTGCGTGCCGACCTGGCGCACTACCTGAGTGTGCAGACCGGTGTCCCGCTGGGCACCGAGAATCTTTGGGCGGCAAACGGTTCCAATGAAATCCTGCAACAGTTGCTGCAGGCGTTCGGTGGCCCCGGCCGCAGTGCCATCGGGTTCGTGCCCTCGTATTCGATGCACCCCATCATCTCGGACGGGACGCAGACCGAGTGGCTGCAGGTGGCGCGGGCTGCGGACTTCGGCCTGGACGTGGACGTCGCGGTCGCGGCGATCGCCGACCGTCGCCCGGACGTGGTGTTCCTGGCCAGCCCCAACAATCCTTCCGGACAGAGCGTTTCGCTCGACGAGCTGCGTCGGGTGCTGGACGTCGCGACCGGAATAGTGATCGTCGACGAGGCCTACGGCGAGTTCTCGTCACAGCCCAGCGCCGTTCACCTGCTTGCCGACTACCCGACCAAACTGATCGTCACCCGCACCATGA
>JAHFVB010000160.1 GCA_023264755.1 Mycobacterium sp.
GAACGGGTTCGCCCGCACCGGTGTCGACGAGGACTTCAAGCGCGGCGAGAGCGGCTACGACAAGTACTACGGCGACCCGACCAACAAGCCGAACCCCAACCTCGGCGAGCTCAGCCACGCGCCGTACTACGCGGCCAAGATGGTGCCCGGCGACCTCGGCACCAAGGGCGGCGTCCGCACCGACGTGCACGGCCGCGCGCTCCGCGACGACGGTTCGGTCATCTCCGGGCTCTACGCGGCAGGCAACGTCAGTTCGCCGGTGATGGGCCACACCTATCCCGGACCGGGTGGCACGATCGGGCCCGCGATGACGTTCGGGTACCTGGCCGCCCTACACCTCGCCGCCGAAACCGCGCAGGTCTGACATGCCCATCGACGCCGCAGTCGCCTTGAGCGCACAACTCGAGCCGGCCGAATTCTCTTGGAACAGCAGCGACGTCCAGCTGTACCAACTCGCGCTGGGCGCCGGCCGCGATCCGATGGACCCGCGCGAGCTGCGCTATCTGACCGACGACACCCCGCAGGTACTTCCGACCTTCGGCAATGTGGCACAGAGCTTCCACGACACCGCGCCACCGACGGTGCGGTTCCCCGGCATCGACATCGAACTGAGCCGGGTGCTGCACGCCAGCGAGGCGGTCACCGTGCCCGGTCCCATCCCACCGTCGGGCACCGGAATCGCCGTCACCCGGTTCACCGAGATCTGGGACAAGGGCAAGGCCGCGGTGATCTGGTCGGAGACCACGGTGAAGGCCCCCGACGGCACCCTGCTGTGGACCCAGCGGAGGTCGATATTCGCCCGTGGCGAGGGCGGCTTCGGCGGCGAACGCGGGCCCTCGACGTCCTCGGAACCCCCGCAGCGGGCTCCGGACCTCGAAGTCACCATTCCGGTATCGCCTCAACAGGCGCTGCTGTACCGGATGTGCGGAGACCGCAATCCCCTGCACTCGGATCCCGCCTTCGCAGCCGCCGCGGGCTTCCCCAAGCCGATCTTGCACGGGCTCTGCACCTACGGCATGACGGCGAAGGCCATGACCGACGCGTTGCTCGACGGCGACACCGCCCGGGTCGGCAGCTACGGCGCCCGATTCGCGGGAGTGGTGTACCCCGGGGAAACGCTCAAGGTGAGCATCTGGAGCGCGGGCGACGGCTTCCAGGCCATCGTCACCGCACCGGAACGCGCCGACGCCGTGGCCCTGGCCGGGGTCGAGCTAATCCCGGCGTAACCATTCCGACCAGCTAGTTCGACGTCGAGCAAACGTGCTCGACCGCCGTCACGGGCCTGGTCGCGGGTGCTCACCTGCACCGACTCCAGACGCAACATCACCAAGAATCCATGCCTCCCAGTACCTCAGCGACCTGCTAGTTTCAATTCGACGCGATCATCCGTCGGGGGATGCCGGTCGCAATCATCTTCAGGAGGGCACGACACGTGAAGTTCACCAATGCATTGGCCGCCGCGGCAGCAACCGCCGCAGTCGGTTCCATCGGACTCGTCATGGGCGCGCCGACCGCGTTCGCCGATGCGGCCATCCAGCCGTTCGGTTCGCAGGGCAAGCTCGTCGACGGCGCGGGCAACGTCATCCAGCAGTGGACGATCACCGATCTCAAGGTCAGCTCCGACGTCATTCCTCACCAGGTGAACGGGACGCTTTGGGAGGCCACCGCCACCGACGAGGCAGTGCTGGGCGGCGTCACGCCCATCGTGTCGGATCTGAACGCGCGGGCCCGTAGCGGGCAGACCTATCGAGTGTTGTTCGGCGCCGCCACCCCGCAGGGCGTCAACCCGGCGACGCTCGCGCAGGGCCAGAAGACCACCGGCAAGGTCTACTTCGACGTCACTGGCGACACCCCCGACAGCGTCGTCTACAACGCCGGCGGCCAGGATCTGCTGGTGTGGGTGGGCGCCCCGGCGCCCAGCCAGGGTGGGTCCTACGTGCCCGGGTCTTCGCGCGGCGCAGCAAGTGCGGCCACGCCGAGCACCGCAGCGGCGCCGACGCCGGGCGCTACGCCGGCCACCCCTGCGGCCAACGCCCCAGGAACTCCTGGCGCGCCGGGCACCGAGGTCGCTCCGGGAACGGCGGTTCCCGCCGGTAGCCAGGGCACGCCGCTTCCGGCCGGCGCTACCGGCACCCCGGTCCCGGCCGGCACTACCGGTACTCCGGTCCCAGCTGGCACCACCGGCACCCCGGTTCCCGCCGGCACCACCGGCACCCCGGTCCCGGCCGGCACCACCGGTACTCCGGTCCCAGCTGGCACCACCGGTACTCCGGTCCCAGCTGGCACCACGGCCACGCCGGTGCCGGCGGGTAGCCAGGGCACCCCACTACCTGCGGGCGAGGGGGCACCGGTCCCCGCGAGCGTCGGCGAGGCACCTGCGAGCGCCGGAACCGCCCCCAACGCTGCCGCGCCGGTGCCCGCCGAAGTGCCTGCGAGCCCCGCACCGGTCGCACCCAGCACGCCGGTGACACCGCCGCCCGCGAGCTAGCCGTCAAGAGTGGTTTGACCACCACGCATACAACTGGTCGAGGGTCGGCCCTTCGGGGCCGGCCCTCACTACGTTGAGCACCAGTTGGGCATCGTTGGTCCACACCACCTGGGGTTGGCCCTGCGGCAGTTCGCACACCAGCGTCCCGGCGATCTGCCGCGGGGTCGCATTCCGACGCCACGGCCCCGGGGATTGGATGTTGCCGGGGCATTCGACGAGCGCAGCCCCCTTGATGGCCGCGCCTACCGCAGCACTCAAGGCGGCGTCGTCCTTCATCAATGAGTAAGTCGCCGAAGGTGGACCTCCGGCATCGGCGTTCTGCGTGCAATTCACGGCGGCGACAGCACCTTTCGGAGCTTCGATCGGCGTGCAGGCATCCGCCGAGTAGCCTGCGGGCAGCAGGGCTGCCAGCCGCAGCTGCGCCTTGACGTCGACCGGCGGAGGCACTGCCGCGGTGGCCCCCGAGGACGGCCACAGTAGCCAGCCCACGACGCCGACGACCGCCAACCCGGCCACGGCTGCGGCTAGGACGGTGGGCTGGAGCCGCTGGCGTCTGATTCGCGGTTCGACTGCCAACGGGGTGCTGAATCGGTCCGCGTAGGCGTCTTCGAGCCGCGCGGGCGGGCGGTAGGTGCGGTCGTTCGTCCGCGTCACGTACAGCGGACCGGTGTCCCCGTCGAGCGCGTCATTGCGGTGGAGCGGTGGATGCGCGAAGCGCCCGCCCTCCGACGGAGGAGCAAACTCCCCCGGGCCAGGAGGCGTCGCCATTCCCCATCCCCCGTATCGCTCACCGTCGCTGCAGGACCCAACCGCAATGAGGGTAGCGGCAGTTGCCCGGATGGTCAGGAGTGGGCCGACCACCACGTGTACAGCTGGGCGAGATTCGGCGTGTCGGGCGCTCCGACGACGGAGCTGAGCAGCAGCTTCGCGTCATCGGTCCAGGCCAGCGTCGGGAGCTCGCCCCGCATTCCGCAAAACAGCGTGCCACTGACCAGTTGCGGTGTGGCGTTGCGACGCCAGGGCCCCGGCGATTGGATGTTGCCGGGGCAGACCACGATGCTGGAACTGGAGACGACGGCGTTGAACGCGTTCTGCAACGTGGCGTCGTCACGGGCCAGCGTGTAGGTGGCCGATGGCGGGCCGCCCGGATCGGCGTTCGCCGCGCAGCGCACCTTCGCCTGCGCATCCTTCGGCGTCTCCATCGGCTGGCACGCATCTGCGGCGTACCCAGCCGGAAGCAGCTTCATCAGCCTGGCCTGCGCGTGCGCGTCCGGTGACGCCGTCGTGGTGGAGGCCGTGTCGGTGCCAGCCGAGTCCGACCCGCCGGACGGCCAGAAGAGCCACGCGCCGAGGCCGAGCAGTACTGCCGCAGCGCCGGCGAGCAGCATCGGAACGGTGCGAGATTGCTTGCGCTTGACCTGCATCGACCGCGGATCGACGGTCATCGCGGCCGCTACCCGACTCGCGATGGACTCCTCGGGGGGCAGCGGCCGATACGAAGGCGGTGCCACGATGCTCACCGGAGCGGTGTCGACCGCATCCGGATTGACCTCGGACTGCTGCGCCTTCAGCACCTCGACCCGTTCAGCCAGGGCGCGGGCGAAGTCCGAACAACGCGCGAAGCGGTCCTCGGGCCGCTTGGCGAGCGCCCGGGAGAGTACGGGGTCGAGTACCGCTAGGTCCGGACGCTGCTCAGCCAAAGGTGGTGGCGGAGTGTGCAATTGGTGGTCGATGACCACCTCTGGGTCCGTGTTCGGAAACAATGGGGCGCCGGTCAGCAAGCGGTACGCGGTGGCCGCCAGCGCGTACTGGTCGGCCAGTCCACCGACTTCCTCGCCGCGCAACTGTTCGGGAGCGCAGTAGGCGACGGTTCCGGTGGTCATGTTCGATGTCGTGACCTCACCGTTGCTGTCGTTGGTGTCGTGGGCTATTCCAAAGTCGGTCAACAGGATTCGCTGATCGCCGTCGTCGTCGAGATGAGTCAGCATGATGTTGGCCGGCTTGACGTCGCGATGCAGCAGGCCTCGCTTATGGGCGCTGTCCAGTGCGTTCGCGACGGCGGTGACGATGCGGGACACGTCTTCGGCGGGCATCCCCTCCGGATAGCGCTCGGCGGCCAGGCGCGCCGCGTCCAGGCCGTCGACGTAGTCCATGGAGATCCAGAGCTGGCCGGCGTCCTCGCCACGGTCGTGCACGCCGACGATGTTCGGATGCCACATCGTGGAAGCCAAGTCGGCCTCCCGGTTGAAGCGGTTCCGATATTCGGCGTCGCTGGACCAACCGAGCGGCAGCAGCTTCAGCGCATCGAGGCGGGGCAGCCTGGGATGCTGCGCGAGGTAGACCTCACCCATCCCGCCGGAGCCCAGCAACTCCACGATCGTGTATCCGGCGAAGATCTGCCCCTTGGTCAACGCCTCGCCCGGAAGGTGCGGCTGAGGCGGCGCGCCATCGGGCGGCGGCGGTGGCGAACTCATGCACCTACCTCCGTGTCCCCAGCGGCCGCCGCAGAATTCCCGTGCATCGCGTATGAGCGTAATCCGACCCGTCGCGGCGTGCCCGCGGGTCCGGTCACGCGCCGTTGGCAATCAGTGCGAGCCACTCGTGGTGCGGGTTGGCCGGACGACGGCGACGCATGTTGCCGCGTAACGATTCTCACCGCCTGCATCGTCGTCGAACAGCGGCCGGTCAGTTTGCTCGCGATCGCTGCGGGCTCGGCTGGTTGCCAAGTACTCGCACTACATCCGGCGCGACAGGTCCTCGTCGCCGCGCCTCGAATGGTCGGGCGGAGCCACCGGCGCCGGGCCGGCGTTGTGCTTGAGCTCGCCGGGTCCAGCCGCCGCAGCCGGCGCTTGTGGCGCGGGCTGCTGCTTGGCCTCGCGTTCATCGCGCTGCGGGCCGGCTTGCTCGCGGGGCTGCTCACCCTCGCGAGACTGCGATTGCTGGGCACTGGTCGGCGCCCCCGCCGCGCCCTGACCGGCCCCCTGTCCGGCGGCCGGCTGTGCCGGAGCCGGCTGCCCCGCCGGGGGCTGGTCCGCCGCGGGCTGCTCGTCCGCGCCCAGCTTGTCGGCACCCGCCGCCTCGCCGTCCTTGGACCCGCCGCCCTGGGCGGCCTTCATCGCCTGTTCCATCAACGATCCGAAGACGCTGGACCCGCCGCCGCCCTGGCCGCCGGCCTGGCCGGCCTGCTGGGCCATCTGGCCCACCTGCCCCAGCATCTGGCCAAGCTGTCCGACGGATTGGCCGCCTTGGTCATCGGCGTTCTGATAGGCCGACTTCGCCGAATCGACTTTGCCGGAGAACATCGTCTCCTTGGCCTGCAGCGCCGCGACGTTGGCCGCCAGTGGAGCGGACAGCGTCGGCATCACGGCGGCGATCGTCGCGCTCATCGCGTCCTCGCCGGGCTGAATCGTAGGCATCGGCGGCATGTCCACCGAGGCGGGCTCCCAGGTGGTGCCGTCCTGCATCCCAAACGTGCTCTGACCCATCAGGCCATCCCTCCAGGCTCACCAGTCATCGTCAACCTCTTCCCCCAGGTCGTATTCGAGTGGGGGCGGAGGCGCCAAGGAGGCGGTGGTCCCTCCGCTTTCCCCGCGATGCCCCATGCCGCCACCCATTCCGCCGCCCATGCCGGCTGCCACGGGGGCGACCCCGCCGGCGGCCGCACTGCCTGCACCCGCCGGCCGCACCGCCACGTCGTCCAAGGTGGTCCCGACCAGTTTCGACATGACCGGAGTCTGCGCCAGCGAACCGCCCGCTCCGGGCAGCGAAGCCGCCTTCACCAGTCCGGCGCCGCCGCCCGCGCCGGAGCCGCCGGCCAACGGGTGGTTGGAGAACGCCTTGAACGGGCTGACCGCGGAGCCTGCGCCGGAGCCGGAGCCCTTGCCGAACATCGACGTCAGCTGTTGCAGTGGCTGCGAGACCTGCTGCATCAGTTGCTGCGGGGCCTGCGTCACCATTCCCATGAGCTGTCCGGGTAGCTGTGCAGCCATGCCGCCCATCTGGCTGAGCATCTGCATCATCTCTTGCCCGCCCTTTTGGCCGGCCTGCTGGCCCTCCGCAGTTCCGGGCGGGGCTCCGGGATTGGGCACGCTGGGCGGCACCCCGAGCCCGTTGGCCAGTTCAGCCGCACCTTCGTTGACGAAGGCGGTGTTCTGTGACAAGCCCATCTTGATGCGGCTATCGATCAGCTCCTGAGCGTTGCTGACCAGTGCTGCCGCTGCCTGAAGGGCCATGCATTCCTGCTGGACTTCTCGGGCCGTCGCATTGGCGAGTGCCTTGGTCTTGACGACGCTGGCCTCCATCGCCTGGAGTTTGAGCGCGATCGCCGCCGCGTGGGCCGCATTGGCCTCGTGACCGGCGATGATCGTGGTGGCCTCTCCCGCCGCAGCGATGGAACTGGCCCCCGACCACTTGGCCGCCAGCGACTGCAGCTGGCTCTGCTGGAGCGGAACGACCGACCCGGTCAGCTTGGCTGCCCACGCCTCGTACTCGGCAGCGGCCGAGGCCAGCTGCTCCTCATCGACGTTCGGCCAACCAGGGCCCGTTACGGTCTGTGACCCGTACGGGCTGACGTCGGCTGGGATCCCCACGGCAAACAACCCCCTCAAAAAGCCCGGTCCAGCAATCAGAACTTAGATTACCGCCGCAGCGGGGGGCACGGCCGCACTAACTGAGGATGAGCCCCGAGGTGGGCACCCCGGTGCCTGCCGTCACGAGCACGTGCTCGACGTCCGGCACCGGGTTGACCGACGTCCCACGCAGTTGGCGCACGCCCTCGGCAATACCGTTCATGCCGTGGATGTAGGCCTCGCCGAGCTGGCCGCCGTGGGTGTTGATCGGCAGCCGTCCACCGAGCTCGATGGCACCGTCGGCGATGTAGTCCTTGGCCTCACCCCAGCCGCAGAATCCCAACTCCTCCAACTGAATTAGCGTGAACGGCGTGAAGTGGTCGTAGAGGATCGCCGTCTGGATGTCCGTCGGCTTCAACCCGGACTGCGCCCACAGTTGCCTGCCGACCAAACCCATTTCCGGGAGCCCGTCGAGCTCGGGACGGTAGTAGCTGGTCATCGAATATTGGTTCGGGCTGGACCCTTGTGCTGCCCCCGCGATGATCGCCGGGCGGTGCTTGAGATCCTTGGCGCGCTCCGGTGAGGTGATGACGATCGCGACACCGCCGTCGGTTTCCTGGCAGCAATCGAGTAGCCGTAGGGGTTCGGCGATCCACCGCGAGGCCTGATGGTCCTCGATGGTGATCGGCTTCTCGTAGAAGTACGCCTTGGGATTGTTGGCGGCGTGCTTGCGGTCGGCCACCGCGATCGCACCGAAATCCCTGCTCGTGGCGCCCGACAGATGCATGTAGCGCTTGGCGATCATCGCCACCTGCGCCGCGGGTGTCGACAGCCCGTGCGGGTAGGAGAAGGAGTTGTCCACGCCCGTCGAGTCTGCGTTGCTGACCAGCCGCATCTGTACCTGGCCGAACCGCATCCCGGAGCGTTCGTTGAACGCGCGGTAGGCCACCACGCAGTCCGCGATGCCGGTGGCGACGGCCATCGCAGCCTGCTGAACGGTGGCACAGGCCGCCCCGCCACCGTGGTGGATCTTCGAGAAGAACTTGAGCTCACCGATGCCGGTCGCGCGTGCGATGGCGATCTCGGTGTTGGAATCCATCGTGAACGTCGTCATGCCGTCGACGTCGGCGGGCGTCAGCCCGGCGTCGTCGAGCGCGTCGAGCACCGCCTCCGAAGCCAGCCGCAGCTCGCTGCGCCCGGAGTTCTTCGAGAAGTCGGTGGCCCCGATGCCGACGATCGCAGCCTTGCCGGAGAGTGCGCCCGGCATCAGGCCGCCCCACCGACGGTCAGCGTGGCATTGGCGACGACGTGGTCGCCAAGACTGTTGCTGCCCACCACCTTCAGCGTGACGAGCCCGTCCTCGACGGCCGTCACCTCGCCGGTGAACGTCACCGTGTCGTAGGCGTACCAGGGCACCCCGAGGCGCAACCCGATGGTCTTGATGACGGCCGAAGGGCCCGCCCAGTCGGTGATGAAGCGTTGCACCAGCCCGGTGTCGGTGAGGATGTTGACGAAGATGTCCTTGGAACCCTTGGCCTGCGCCTTGTCCCGGTCGTGGTGCACGTCCTGATAGTCGCGGGTGGCGATGGCCGTCGAGACGATGAACGTGGGGTCTCCGTAGAGCTTCAGCTCGGGCAGCTTGGTGCCCACCTCGATGACGCCGGTCATGCTCCGCCTCCCGCAGGCTCCCATGCATAGTTGGTCCAGGCCGGCCCGACCTCATTGGCCGGGAAGTCGATGTACATGGCGCGCACCGGCATCCCGATCTCCACGCTCGCGGGTTCGACGTTGCGCAGCTCCCCGAGCATCCGCACCCCTTCGGCCAGTTCGACGAGTGCGATGACGAAGGGCAGAGTGCGACCGGGCACCTTCGGGGCGTGATGCACCACGAAGCTGAACACCGTGCCCTGGCCGCTGGCCACCACGTATTCGGTCGGCAGCTCTTTGTCCTGCCAGAGTGCGGGCACCGGCGGATGCACCAGGGAGCCGTCGGGCCGCTTCTGGATCCGCAGTTCGTGCGCGTCGACCCCGTCCCAGAAGAACTTGGTGTCCTTCGAAGACGCCGGGCGCATCGCCGAGTCGGGATCCAAGTCCGGCGGCACCGACGATGCGGACTCCGACGTAGCGCCGGCGGATGCGTCTTGCGCTGGCTTGGGAATGAACTTCATGATGCGCCACATCATTTCGGCGACGTCCTCGTCGCCCACCGACCAGG
>JAHFVB010000161.1 GCA_023264755.1 Mycobacterium sp.
GCCGAGCCCCTGGTAGTACTCGACGGCGATCAGCGGACCGAGCCACAGCACCACGCCCAGTAGCCCGTCGCCGATGGTCTCGGCGATGCTGATGACCATCGAGATCAACTGCGAGTACCGCCGGGGCACCGGGTCGGCCTGCAAGCGGGCATAGAAGTAGCCGAATCCAACTGTCAGCAGCAGGATGTCGGTGGGCCAGCCGACCGCGCGGAATTCGAGCGCGGCGGTGTACCACGGGGTGAGATACAGCAGCCACGGCGTGGCCAGCATGGCGACGGACGTGGTGAACGGATGCGCCAGGATCCGCGCCGTACGGGAGGCGAGCAGGCCGTCGAACCGGGCCCGACCGGATGCGTCCAGCGCGTGCCGAAGCACCGTCAGCGGAGTACCCAGGGCGATCAACATCGGCGCCACGAACAGCAACAGCAGCACCTGCAGCGCCCGCACCCAGAACAACACCTCGGCATACACCGCGACGGCACTCACGCTGGCCACCAGCCAGGCAATCAGGCCCAAGCCGAAGCACCAGGCCGCGGCCCGGTTGCCGCCGCCGTCCGCGGCCCGGCCGCGACGCCACGCGACCCAGTAACCACCCGCCACCGCCGCGATCAGTGCGACGGACGGCAGATTCAGGGTCCACGACGTCATGAAGGTCGTCGCAGTGAGAGGCGCTAGCACCGACCGGACGGTAACTCCGGTCACTGTCAACCGGCCGTGATTGCGCGCAGAACTTGCTGCGGGCTAGCTTCCGAATCGACCGGTACCGGCGGCGCGGGTCACGCGCAGATGGATGGAGCCAGCCGGTAGCCCGCACCACGAATGGTCCGGATGTACTCCCCGTGCTCGGGATCGGCGCCCAGCTTGCTACGCAGCCGTTTGACGTGCACGGCAACGGTATTGGTGTGCGCCGGGTGGCCCCACACCGCGGTACTGATCTCTTCGCTGCTGACTACGCTGCCGCGCTGTTCGATCAGGAATATCAACAGCTCCAGCTCGCGCTGGGTCAGTTGTACGTCCCGACCGCGCACCCGGGTCTCGTAGCCGAGTCGGTTCACGTGGATGGGGCCGGCCGTGAAGACGGCCGGCTGCCGCGGCGACGCGCCGGTGACGTCGAGGGCGAACGGCGCCACCGCCGCGAGCTCGTACGGACGCACGACGACGGCCGAGGCGCCCGCGGCGAGCGCGCGCCGGGCCAGCGCTTCCTCGCCCGGCCCCGCACCGATCAGGATCGGGAGATTGGACCGACCGCGGACGGCCGACGAGATGCGCGACGCGTCCACGGTGTCCATGCGAGCGGCGACGATCAGGACGTTCGGCAGTTCGGCCCCGACCGCCAACAACGCCTCGGCCCCGTCGCGGCACCACGTCGTGTCGATTCCGGCCTGGGTGGCCGCGTCGATGAATTCGGTTGCGACGTCCGAGTCGGGTTCCGCCAGTACGCAACTGCCCGGGGTTGGCGGTCGCTCACCGAAGCGCTCACCGAAGCGCTCACCGGGCCCGTTCACCGTGTCCGCCCTCGTGACAAAGCGATGCCGTCAGCCGAAGCGACCCGAGATGTAGTCCTCGGTAGCCTTCTGCGTCGGATTGGAGAAGATCTTCTCGGTGTCATCGATCTCGATCAACCGCCCCGGCTTGCCGGTGGCCTCGAGGTTGAAGAACCCGGTCTGATCACTCACGCGCGCGGCTTGCTGCATGTTGTGCGTCACGATGACGATCGTGTAGTCCTGCTTGAGCTCGCCGATCAGGTCCTCGATGGCCAACGTCGATATCGGATCGAGCGCCGAGCACGGTTCGTCCATCAGCAGCACGGAGGGCTGCACCGCGATGGCGCGCGCGATGCACAGCCGCTGCTGCTGGCCGCCCGACAGGCCGCCACCGGGCTTGTCGAGGCGATCCTTCACCTCGTTCCAGAGGTTGGCACCCTTGAGTGAGCGTTCGGCCACCTCGTCGAGGGCCTTCTTGTTGCGCACGCCCTGCAACTTCAAGCCGGCCACCACGTTGTCCTTGATCGACATCGTGGGAAACGGGTTCGGCCGCTGGAACACCATGCCGATGGTCTTGCGGACGCTGACCGGGTCGACGCCGGCGCCGTAGATGTCCTCACCGTCCATCAGCACCGAACCCTCGACGCGGGCGCCGGCCAGCACTTCGTGCATCCGGTTGAGCGTGCGAAGCACCGTCGACTTGCCACACCCCGAAGGGCCGATGAACGCCGTCACACTGCGCGGCGGGACCGACAGCGAGACGTCGGCGACGGCGTGGAACGAGCCGTAGTAGATGTTCAGATCTTTCAGATCCAAGCGCTTGGCCATGGTTACTCCCTCAGGGACTCTCGTTAGCGATTTCGCGCCAGGAACCGGTTGACGAATGCGGCCGCCACGTACAGCAGCGCGATGAGCAGGATGAGCGTCAGCGCCGCACCCCAGACTCGCAGTGCCCCAGCCGCTTCGGGGTTGGTCAGCTCGGTGTAGATCAACAACGGCAGCGAGGCCATGTTTCCATCGGTCACGTCGAAGTTGATCGACCTGCTGTAGCCGACGAGCACCAGCACCGGCGCCGTCTCGCCCATCACGCGGGCCAGGGCCAGCAGGATGCCGCTGATGATCCCGGGCAGTGCGGTGGGGATGACGACCCGCAGGATCGTCTTCCACTTCGGGATGCCCAACGCGTAGGAGGCTTCGCGCAGTTCGTCGGGAACCAGCTTCAGCATCTCTTCGGTGTTGCGCACCACGACGGGCAGCATCAACAGCACCAGCGCCAGCGACACCGCAAATGCGCTCTGCGGCAACCCCATTGTCGTCACCCACAAGGCGAAGACGAACAGCGCGGCCACGATCGACGGCACGCCCGCCAGGATGTCGACCATGAAGGTCGTCACCTTGGCCAGCCGGCCCCGGCCGTACTCGACCAGGTAGACCGCGGCCATCACGCCAAGGGGCACGGACAGCACCGCGGCGATCAACGCCTGGATGATGGTGCCGTAGATCGCGTGGTAGACCCCGCCTGCGACCTGTTCGGGCAGCACGCCGGCCAGTGAGCGCGTCCACCAAGACGAGGTCAGGATGGCGGAGTAGCCACGGGCGATGACGGTGTACAGCAGCCATACCAACGGGATCAAGGCGATCGCGAAGGAAGCCGTGAAGAGCGTCGTCGCGACGTGGTTCTTGAGCTTGCGGCTCAAGCTGATCGCGTGAAACGTCGGTGCCTTGACCGGCACGTCGAGCGTGGTCTGTGTCATCCGCCGCTAACCCTTCCTCCGGCTGCGAAACGAGCAAGCGCATTGACGACGAACGTCAGCGCGAAGAGCACGAAGCCCGCCGCAATGTAGGCCCCCGTCGGTAGCGGTGAACTGAATTCCGCTGCCGCCGAGGCGATCTTGGAGGCAAACGTGTAGCCGCCGTCGAAGAGCGACCAGTGGCCGGCCTTGGCGGCGGTCCGAAGGATGATCAGGATCGCGATGGTCTCGCCGAGTGCGCGTCCCAGTCCGAGCATGGACGCGGCGATCATTCCGCTGCGGCCGTACGGAAAGACCGTGATGCGCACCACTTCCCACTTGGTGGCGCCCAAGGCTTGAGCGGCCTCGACGTGCCCCTTGGGAGTCAGGCTGAACACCTCGCGGGTCACCGACGTGATGATCGGCAGGATCATCACGGCCAACACGACACCGGCGGTGAAGATGGTTCCGCCACCGGCCAGCGAGACGTTGCCGTCGGCGAACAGGAAGAACCAGCCCAGATTCTCGTTGAGGAAGCGGGCCACCGGGGACAGCCAGGGGGCGAGTACGAAGATGCCCCACAGCCCGAAGACGATCGACGGAACCGCGGCCAGCAGGTCGACCATCGAGGCGAACGGCTTGGCCACCCGCCGCGGCGCGTAATTCGTCAAGAACGTCGCGATCCCGATGGCGATGGGGACGGCGATCAACAGCGCGAAGATCGAGCTCAACACGGTGACCATGAACAGGTCGCGAATGCCGAAGCGTAGGTTGCCCGCGTCGGTCGTGTTGAACTCGGTGCTGGTGATGAAGTTGACCTGGTCGACGCCCAGCGAGGGCACCGCCTTGATGATCAGGAAGAGGGCCATCAACGCGATAGCCGCGATGATGGTCGCCCCCGCGGCGATGGCGATCGACCCGAAGATGGTGTCGCCTCGCCGACTCTTGCCATCCCTGAGGGTCGACACCGTCGGCGGTTTGGTCGGCATGAAGGAATTCTCTCCGATCAGACGTGCGCTCGTCGAGGTAGACGAGCCCACGTCAGTCGAGTCGGGGATCAACGCCAGTGCGAACGGCTGATTAGGAGATCGCGTTGACGGCGGTCGTCAGCCGGGCCTTGAACGCGTCGGGCACCGGGATGTAGCCGTTGTCCGCCAGCCCCTTTTGCCCGTTGCCCAGTGCCGACGTCAGGAACGCCTTCACTGCCTTCGCGACGTCCGGATCCGAGTACTTCGAGCAGACGATCTCGTACGTTCCGAGCATGATCGGGTACGAACCGGCCACCGTGGGCTTGTAGAACGACGAGGTGTCGATGACCAGGTCGTTGCCCTCGCCCTTGATCTTCGCGCCGTCGATCGCCTTGCCGGCGGACTCGGTGGTCAACTCGACCGGGTCGGGTCCGGCCGACGTGATGATCTTCGCGACGGACAGCTTCTGCGACTTGGCGAACGACCACTCGTTGTAGGTGATCGAACCAGCGGTGTTCTTGATGGCCGCCGACGTGCCCTCGTTGCCCTTGGCGCCTTCGCCGACGCCACCGGCGAACGACTTGCCGGCGCCCTTGCCCCAGGCTCCGTCCGACGCGGCGTCGAGGTACTTCTGGAAGTTGTCGGTCGTGCCCGACTCGTCACTGCGGAAGATCACGTTGATGGGCTCGGCCGGAAGCGTCGCGCTGGCGTTGAGCGCCTTGATTTCCGGTGCGTCCCAGGTCTTGACGGTGCCGTTGAAGATCTTGGCGACCGTCGGCCCGTCGAGGACCAGGCCGTCGACACCGGGCAGGTTGTAGGTGACCGCGATCGGTCCGAAGACGGCCGGCAGGTTCCAGGCGGGGCTGCCGCAGCGGGTGGCCGCCTTCTCGGGCTCGCCCTTGGCTGCGTTCAACGGCGAATCGGATCCGCCGAAGTCCGTCTGGTTGCCCAGGAATTCGGAAACGCCGGCTCCGGAACCGCTGGACGTGTAGTTCAGCGTCTGTCCGGGGCAGTCGGATTCGTATGCCGTGACGAACCGGGTCATCGCGTTGGCCTGGGCCGAGGAACCGCTCGACTTCAGTGCCTTCTTGCCGCCGCATGCGCTGGCGGCGGCCGACGAACTCCCGCCACTGCCGGATCCGGCGTTGTTGTCACTCCCGCATGCCGACAGCAGCATGGCACTGGCGGCCAACAGGCTCAGCGCAGCGCCTGTGCGATTGGGCTTCACGTAGCTCCTTCGAAAGATTGAGGGCGAACAGTCACCTGTGGCCGCCGGTCGAACACTCGGAAGTCACGCTCCCGGGGGCGAGCCCCATGGCCACCCGGCACAGAACCTAGGGGGCGGTGGTGAATGCTCACCCTTGCTTGGATGAACGCAAGATGAACCAGATTCGAGCGGGCTCGCGGCGCACTCGGTCGGGAGTCGAACGGTTACCGCCGGGTGTACGCAACGTCCTTGCTGAAGACCTCGAACCCCAGCTTGCGGTACGTCCGCACGGCGGCCGCGTTGTCCGCCTCGACGTAGAGCATCACCGTCGCCTCTGGTCCGAGCCGCTCCGCGAGCCCGTGCAGCCCCACCAGCGTCAGCATGGCTCCGAGGCCGCGGCCCTGAGCGGCCGGATCGACGGCGACGACGTACACCTCACCGAGGTCGGGGCCGTGCACCTTGGTCCAGTGAAAGCCCAGCAGCTGGTGCCCCGGGCTCCCCCGGTCATACGCCAGGAACAAGCCCGCGGGATCGAACCACGGTTCGGCCCGGCGTTCGGCGAGTTCGGCCTCGGACCAGCCCCCTTGTTCGGGGTGCCACGCGAACGCGGCGTTGTTGACGCGCAACAGCTCCTCGTCGGCGTCCCGGCCGGGATACGTGGTGATCCGCAGGTCGTCGGCCGGGACGGGGGGCAGCTCGGCCAGCGACCGGCGCATCTGCAGGAGTTTGCGCACGGCGACCAGCCCCAGTGCCGACGCCGTCGCCCTGGCGGGTTCGAGGTCTCCGTGCGCCCAGACCCGGGCCCCGTCGCCGCCCTCGGCCAGCCCGGTGCGGATCAGCGCCGCCCCGATGCGCCTGCGCCGAGCCTCGGGGTGGACGACGACTTCCGCCATCGCCGCCGAATCCTCGCTTGCCACAACCAGATTCAGGTAGCCGACCACCGTGCCGTCGGCTTCGGCCACCAGGTGCTTGGTGCGGTCATGGGGTAGCTCGCGCAGGACCTGGTCGCCCACGGGGGCGACGCCGTCGTGCGTGGTGGCCGCGACGATGACGTCGCGGACTTGGCGTTGCTCGTCGGCGGAGAGGCTGGTGCGCCAGCCCAGCGCGGTCACTGACTGTGCAGTGGGTCAGTCAGCGGATCCGCCCCGTCGACGTAGGCGTCGACGTCGTCGAAGTCCTCGACGGGTTCGGCGCCGGGAGCCGGCGGTCGGCCACGCGCGGGCCGCACCGCCTTGTAGCCCACGTTGCGCACCGTGCCGATCAGCGATTCGTACTCGGGACCGAGCTTGGCCCGCAGCCGCCGCACGTGGACGTCGACGGTGCGGGTACCGCCGAAGAAGTCGTAGCCCCAGACCTCCTGGAGCAGCTGCGCCCTGGTGAACACCCGGCCCGCATGCTGCGCCAAGTACTTGAGCAGCTCGAATTCCTTGTACGTCAAGTCCAGCGGGCGACCGCGCAACCGCGCGGTGTAGGTGCCTTCGTCGATCACCAATTCGCCGAGGTTGACCTTCCCGAGGTTCTCCTGTTCGGCGGTGCCTCCGCGGCGGCCCACCAGGAGCCGCAAGCGGGCATCGATCTCGGCGGGCCCGGTGCCGGGCAGCAGGATCTCGTCGAGCCCCCAGTCGACGTTGATGGCAACCAAGCCACCCTCGTTGACGACGGCGACTACCGGGACCAGCGTCCCCGTCGTCCCCAGTAGCCGACACAAGCCACGCGCGGCCGCCAGATCAGTACGCGCATCGACGATCGCCACGTCCGCGGTACCGGCCTCGAGCAGAGACGAGACCTCCGTCGGCGCCGACCGCACGTTGTGAGCGAGCAGCGACAGCGAAGGCAGAACCGAGTCCGGATGCGGGTCGACGGTCAGTAGCAGTAAATCCAACGGGTCCTCCATCACGCCTCTGGGCAACGAACATGCTTCGGCGTCGTCGACGAACTGCGGTCATCTCCCAGATTCATGGCTGACACGTGGCCGTTACCGACCAACGATCGTCCTACGATAGCGCGCTACCAGCCGATTAGCCGCGCTGAGCGGTGGGAGCCGGACTTCGGACCACGTCCAGGTCGGCGCCCGGCAAGCGGGAACGCACCCTGCGCGGCGCCGGGGCCATCCTCGGGTGGCTCCGCGCCCGGCCTTCGATACGCCAGAATGTCCCAGTGCGCAGGGTGCTGATCGGACTGATGGCGACCGTGACGACCCTGGTCGTCGTGGCCGTCGGCGCCGACTTCGGCGTGGCCATCTATGCCGAGTACCGCTGGGCACGCACCGTGCGCAGCGCCAACGCGCTGAGCTTCGACCCCTGGGTCGGCATCCTCGGATTCCCCTTCACCACCCAGGCCATGCGCCACCGCTATCACGAGGTGGAGATCCGCGCGGGCGGCGTCGACCACCCGGTCGTCGGCAAGGTGTCGCTCGAGGCCACCATGCATTCGGTCGACCTGAGCCGGACGTCGTGGCTGGTGGACCCCGACACGGAGCTGCCGATCGGCAAGCTGGAGAGCCGCATCATCATCGACTCGACGCACGTCGGGCGCTTCATGAACATCAAGGATCTGCTGGTCGAGGCCCCGTCCAAGGAGACCAACAACGCCACCGGCGGCACCACCGAGTCGGGCATCTCGAGCAGCTCAGGACTGGTCTTCACCGGCACCCCCAAGTCGGCAGGCATCGACGAGCGGGTGAGCGTATCGGTCGACCTGTCCATCGTCGGCCAGGAGCAGACCACGCTCGTCCTGACCGCGACGGGGGTGCTCACCGGGGCCGGCACGGCCGACCATCAGGTGCCCGAGCAGAAGCGAGCCGCGGTGCTGGCCGCGTTCGGTACCCGCATCCCCGGCCTGAAGCTGCCGTTCGGTCTCAAGCCGACCAGCGAGGGCGCCCGCGGCTCCGACCTGATCATCGAAGGCATCACCACGGGAGTAACCGTGACGCTGCGGGGGTTGAGACAGTCATGAGTTCTTCGGTCGTGGTCGTGTTGGCGGTGGCCATCGCCGCGCTCGGGGTGGCCTACCTGGTGGGGAAGTTACTGACGTTGCGTTCGGGGATGCTGCGCGACGCCAAGGCTGCGGCCGATGTCGATACGTCCGACCTGGGCTTGTCCACCACCGGCCCCACGGTGTTGCACTTCAGCGCCGAATGGTGCGGGCCATGCGCGGCGGTGCGGCGGGTAGTCGACCAGGTGTGCGCCGAACTGCCCCAGGTGGCTCACGTCGAGCTCGACATGGACGCCAATCCGGCGGTAGCGCGCCGGCTTTCGGTGTTGTCGCTGCCGACGACCATCATCTTCGCCGCCGACGGGCGGCCACAATTCCGCACCAGCGGAGTCCCCAAGGCCGCTGACCTGCGGGCCGCCCTCGAACCGCTATTGGCTTGACGGGCATGTCTTTGGGTAACATGTCCGACGTGTCCGCCCGCCTTGAGCTGCTGCTCACCAAGCGCCGCGCAGTGGATCTGTGCCGCGTTGCGGGTTGTTGCTGTTGTTGTTGTAGCTGCTGAGTAGCCGCGCCCTTTTCTTCGCGCCGCCCTCGGAGCAGCCGCCGTGGCTTGCCCCATGCCCGACTTTGACCGCAATCAGGAGCATTCTCGTGTCGAACAAGACCACCGGACCAGACCAGGTCGACGTCCGGGGACCGCGCTTCGCGGCCTGGATCACCACCGCCGTACTGGTGGTGACGCTGGCCGCCGCCACGTTCAGCAACGCCGCAGCAGCCGTCATTCTGGGGCTGCAGGCCGTCGTCTTCGCCGTCGGCGCCGTCGGCGGCCCACGCCAGCATCCGTACGGGCGCATCTTCGCGACGTTCGTGGCGCCGCGGGTCAGCCCGGTGACCGATCGGGAACCGGTGCCGCCGTTGAAGTT
>JAHFVB010000562.1 GCA_023264755.1 Mycobacterium sp.
CGCCCGGTAGAAACAGTGCACGAACACCACGGTGGGCGTGGTCGAGGAGGCGAGTTCGGCGATGCCGGCCGTCAGTATCATGTCGACGACGACGGCGTCCGCCCCGTACCGCTGTGCCGCGTCCAGCACGCAGCGGCCCATCCTGCGGTCCATCGCAAGCCGGGCGAAATCGACCATCATGCGCGGCAGTGAGCGCGGCGCGGTGGGGTCGAAGGGCCGGCCAACCGTGAACGGCTCGAACGAAAAGCCCTCGGCCTCAACCCGTTCGCGTACCCCGGAGTGCCCCAAGAAGTGGACCTGGACGCCGCGTGCCCGCAGCGCCCGCCCGACGGCGAGTTGCGGTGGGACGTTGCCGCCACCGTCCACGATTGCGAAAAGAATCTTCACGGCACCCTCCGCGCGGTCAACACGGACTGGGTCATCAGCAGCATCCGGTCGTGGACGTCCTCGACCGACAATCCGCGGTCCAGCCGCAACAACTTCCAGCTGTAGACGTCGGTCGCGACGACGAGCACGTCGATCAGGCGGGACCGCTCGGCGGGAGGTTCGGGCAACTGGGGGCCGAAGACCTCTTCGACCCAGGCCCGGTGGTGTAGGCGACCGTGCGCGGACATCCGTTGTGCGCGCGCATCTTCCTGTTCGGTGGCGAGCATGACGAGCCCGACGCGACCGCGGCGCTCGTAGTGTTCGATGAGCACCCGGAGGGCGGCCTCGGGATCCCCGGGCGGGGGAGTGCGTTCCTCCAGCACCTCGTGTAGTGCCTGGGCCCAGGCGGCTTCGATCAGGGCGTCGCGGCTGCCGAAGTGGCGCAGTACGGTCTTGGCCGCGACGTCGGCGCGTTCGGCTACCGCAGGCAGCGTGATGGAGAACGATCGCTCGGCCATGACCGTGTCGATGGCGGCCCGCAGGATCGCCTCGCGGGTGGCATTCTTCGCCTGCTCGCGGATGGCCATGTTGTACTTTCGAGATTTCATGTCCCTGGCAAGGTACCTCAATCAAGGAATTGGTGTCCACTGGGTGGGACAATGAATTTCCGGCGCTAGCGGCGGATGCGCCACACGGGGTCGGGGCATTCGGTGCCCTCGGCCGAGAGGTGTCGCTTGATCACCTTGAACGTCTCGGTGCGCGGCAGTTCGACGCCGACGCGAACGTAGGCGGGCCACTGCTTGGGGCCCAGATCGGGTTGGTCGGCCAGGAACGCCTGGAACCGTTCGACGTCGAAATCGGCACCAGGGCTGAGCACCAGGGCGGCCATCACCTGGTCGCCGACGGCGGGGTCTGGGATGGGGTAGACGGCGGCCTCGACGACGTCGGGGTGGCGTAGCAGGACGCGCTCGATGGGTGCGGTGCCCAGGTTCTCCCCGTCGACGCGCATCCAGTCCCCGAGTCGTCCGGCGAAGTAGACGTAGCCGGCCTCGTCGCGATAGGCGAGGTCACCGGAGTGATAGACGCCGCCGGCCATGCGTTCGGCTTCTGCGCCCTCGTCGCCGTAGTAGCCGCGAAACCAGCCGCGGCCCTTCGGATTGACCAGTTCGCCCACCTGGCCCGGTGGGCAGGGTTGACCGGTCTCGACGTCGAGGATCGCGACCTCGTCGGTCAGCGGGCCCAGTGCCCCTTCCGGGGTGTCCGGAGTTCGGGCGATGGCGACCCCGCCCTCGGTGGACCCGAAGCCATCGACGACGACGACGTCGAATCGCTCGGCGAACCGGACCAGATCCCTTGGCGCGCCCTCATTTCCGTACAGGAACCGCAGCGGGTTGTCGGTGTCGTCGGGGCGCGGCGGGGTGGCCAGGATGTAGGACATCGGCTTGCCGACGTAGTTGGCGTAAGTGGCGCCGAAACGGCGTACATCCGGCAGGAAGTTCGACGCGGAGAATCTGCGGCGCAAGGCGATCGACGCCCCCGCCGCGACGGCCACCGCCCAGCCGGCCATCACGGCGTTGGAATGGAAGAGCGGCATCGACAGATATGCGGTGTCACCGGGGCCGAGTCCGAACCGGTCGGCCAGCATTCGGCCGGGGAAGGCCACCTTGTCATTGGTGACCCGAACCGCCTTGGGCTCGCCGCTGGTACCGGAGGTGAAGATCAGCATGTACAGATCGTCGGGTTCCGCGTCGGCGAAGCCGACCGGCGCTCCGCGGTGCTGTTCGAGTTCGGCCGCCCAGGAAGATGATTCGACGTCGACGTGGGGAACTTCGGCAGGCAGCAGTGCGGCGTCGTCGGTCAGCACGAACTGACAGTCGGCCCGTGCGACGTCGCGGGCCAGCGCGGCACCGCGGCGAGTCGGATTGAGCCCGACCACGACCAGCCCGGCCATGCTTGCGGCCACCAATACCGTCGAGAAGAACGGGGTGTTGCCGAGCAACACTCCGACGTGCGGCGGACGCGCGGGGTCGAGCCTGGCCTTCAGCGCGGCCGCGAGCTCCGCCCCGGCCTGCAGGTGCGCACGCCAGCTGACGAACCCGCTTTCGTCGTGGACGCCTCGGTCGGTGACGTCGACGAGCTCGGCCAACAGCTGAGAGACGGTGGGGTTGCGTTGCGCACTCACCAAGGGCTCATCACCTGCGGATGTTCTTCGCGCAAGCGCTCATCACCGCCGGATGTTCTTCGCGCAAGCGCTCATCACCTGCGAATGTTCTTCGCGCAAGCGCTCATCACCGCCTAGACCGGGGTCTCGGCCAGCTCGCGACCGATCCGCAGCAGCTGCCCCGTGGCGCTGCCGACCGCGAACTCGGTCTGCTTGGCGGCCAGGAAGTACCGGTGCACCGGGTGGTCGGTATCGATGCCGACGCCGCCGTGCACGTGGACGGTGGTGTGCGCCACGCGGTGGCCCGCATCGGCCGCCCAGAAGGCGGCGCTGCTGACCTCGAGTTCGGCGGGCAGGTCCTCGGCGATCCGCCAGGCGGCCTGAGTCAACGTGAGCCGCAAGGCCTTGACGTCGATGTAGCCGTCGGCCAGCCGCGCCGAGACCGCCTGGAAACTGCCGATGGGGCGTTCGAACTGCTCGCGTTCGCGCGCGTAGGTGGCGGTCAACTCCAGGGCCCGTTCGAGTACGCCGAGCTGGAATGCGCTGTGCCCCAGCAAGGCGTGGGTACGCAGCCACGCGACGACGTCCTCGTCGCCCACCACGCGGTCGGCGCTCACCTCGGCGCCCTGCAGGTCGAGCTGTGCGACGCTGCCGTGCCCGGTGGTGTCCA
>JAHFVB010000162.1:0-7935 GCA_023264755.1 Mycobacterium sp.
AGGGTGCAACGCCCGCTGTGGGCGTCGACCGGGGTCAAGAATCCGGACTATTCCGACACCCTCTACGTCACCGAACTGGTGGCCCCCAACACCGTCAACACCATGCCGGAGAAGACGATTGACGCGGTCGCCGACCACGGCGTCGTCACCGGGGACACGGTGACGGGGACGTCGGCGGCGGCTCAGGAGGTCTTCGACAAGCTGGAGGCCATCGGCATCGACCTCACCGACGTCTTCCTGGTCTTGGAGGACGAGGGCGTCGAGAAGTTCGAGAAGTCGTGGGCCGAGCTGCTCGAGGCCACCCAGGGTCAGCTCGACGCTGCGAAGTGATGGGCCTCTTGGGCAACGCGCAGACGATGAAGGGCAGAAGGCCGCGATGACAGCCACGCCTCCCGCGGAAAGGCAAAACCCGCTGCGGGACAAGCTCGACAAGCGGCTGCCGCGCATCGCCGGACCATGCGGAGTGGTGATCTTCGGCGTGACCGGCGACCTGGCCACCAAGAAGCTGATGCCGGCCATCTACGACCTGGCCAATCGGGGGCTGCTTCCGCCGACGTTCTCGCTGATCGGTTTCGCTCGCCGAGAGTGGGCCGACCAGGACTTCGCCAAGATCGTGCACGACGCGGTGCAGGCTCACGCGCGCACCCCGTTTCGGCAGGAAGTCTGGGACCGGCTCAACGAAGGCATCCGCTTCGTCCAGGGCGCATTCGACGACGACGCCGCCTTCGCCCGCCTGTCGGAGACCCTGGCCACCCTCGATGCCGAGCGTGGCACGGGTGGCAACCATGCCTTCTACCTGTCTATACCGCCGAAGGCGTTTCCGACGGTGTGCGAGCAGCTGTCCAAGTCGGGGCTGGCCCGGCCCGATGGCGACCGGTGGAGCCGCGTGGTCATCGAGAAGCCGTTCGGCCACGACCTCGACAGTGCGCGTGACCTCAACAAGGTGGTCAACAGCGTCTTTCCCGAGTCGTCGGTGTTTCGCATCGACCACTACCTCGGCAAGGAGACGGTGCAGAACATCCTGGCGCTGCGCTTCGCCAACCAGTTGTTCGATCCGATCTGGAACGCCCACTACGTCGATCACGTCCAGATCACCATGGCCGAGGACATCGGCCTCGGGGGGCGCGGCGGCTACTACGACGGCGTCGGCGCCGCCAGGGACGTCATCCAGAATCACTTGATGCAGCTGCTGGCGCTGACCGCGATGGAGGAGCCGGTCAGCTTCAGCCCGGCCGAACTGCAGTCCGAGAAGATCAAGGTGCTCAGCGCCACCCGGCTAGCAGAACCGTTGGACCAGAACACTTCCCGGGGTCAGTACACCGCCGGCTGGCAAGGCGGCGAGAAGGTGGTCGGGTTGCTCGAGGAGGAGGGCTTCTCCAAGACCTCCACCACCGAGACGTTCGCCGCCATCACCCTGGAGGTCGACACCAGGCGCTGGGCCGGCGTGCCGTTCTATCTGCGCACCGGAAAGCGCTTGGGCCGCAGGGTCACCGAGATCGCGTTGGTCTTCAAACGCGCTCCGCATCTGCCCTTCGACGCGACGATGACCGACGAGCTCGGCAAGAACGCACTGGTGATCCGGGTGCAGCCCGACGAGGGCATCACGCTTCGCTTCGGCTCCAAGGTGCCGGGCCACGCCATGGAGGTCCGTGACGTCAACATGGACTTCTCCTACGGGTCCGCGTTTGCCGAGGACTCCCCGGAAGCCTACGAGCGCTTGATCCTCGACGTCCTGCTGGGCGAACCGTCGCTCTTCCCCGTCAACCAGGAGGTCGAATTATCCTGGGAGATACTCGATCCTGCGTTGGAGTACTGGGCGTCGCACGGAAAGCCCGATCCCTACGAGTCGGGCGGTTGGGGCCCCGATTCGGCGTTCGAGATGCTGCGGCGAACCGGCCGGGATTGGCGGCGGCCGTGATCCGCGAAGGCGACACCGAGTGAGCATCGCAGCGAGGCACGAACGAGGAGCGGAACGAGAAGGAGCCGAGCCATGATCGTCGATCTCGAGGCCACCACCACCACGGCAGTCAACAAGAAACTCGATGGCCTGCGTGAAGAAGGTGGCGCGTTCACGATGGCCCGGGTGCTCACCCTGGTCATCGCGCCCGGCAGCGAGACCCTGCTCGAGGAGTCCATCGAGGCGGCCAATGCGGCCAGCCGCGAGCATCCCTGCCGGGTGATCGTGGTGCTGCCGGTGGACCATGATGCTTCCGAGGCCAAGCTGGACGCCCAGATCCGGGTGGGCCACGACGCCGGGGCGGGTGAGGTCGTGGTGCTGAAGCTGTCCGGCCCGCTGGCCGAGCAGGCCAGCAGCGTCGTGATGCCCTTCCTGTTACCGGACACTCCGGTGGTGGCCTGGTGGCCGGACGTCGCGCCGCGGGTCCCTGCACAAGACCCGTTGGGGCAGTTGGCGATTCGCAGAATCACCGATGCTACGTACGGCACCGATCCGCTGGCTTGCATCAAGAGCAGGCTGGAGGGCCACACCGCCGGCGATACCGATCTGGCGTGGAGTCGGGTCACCTACTGGCGGGCGATGCTGACCTCGGCGCTCGATCAGGGACCGCCCGAGCCGATCCAATCCGCGTTGGTCTCGGGTCTGAAGGACGAACCGGCGCTGGACATCCTGGCGGGCTGGCTAGCCAGTCGCATCGACGGACCGGTGACCCGCGCCGTGGGCGACCTCAAGGTCGAATTGGTCAGGGCCTCCGAAACCATCAGCTTGAGCCGCCCGCAGCACGGCGTGACGGCCTCCTTGACCCGCACCGGCAAGCCCGACGCTTTGGTTCCCTTGGCACGCAGGGAAACCCGCGAGTGCCTCGCCGAGGACATGCGCCGCCTCGACGCCGACGAGATCTACCTGGAAGCGCTGCGCGGCATCGACCGGGTGACGTATGCCTAGCCCGGTCGTTGAAAGGTACGCAGACGCCGACGCCTTGGTGACCGCCGTCGGCGACCGACTGGTGCACGCCATCACCTCCGCCATCGAAGCGCGCAACGTCGCCTACGTGGTGCTGACCGGCGGTGGTACCGGCGTCAAGCTGCTCAAGCACGTCGGCGACCACGGGGCCGCCATCGATTGGTCGAAGGTGCACCTGTTCTGGGGCGACGATCGCTACGTCCCCGCCGCCGATGACGACCGCAACGACAAGCAGGCCCGCGAGGCCCTGCTCGATCACGTCGACATCCCCGCCGCCAACGTGCACTCGATGCCGGCCAGCGATGGTGAGTTCGGCGACGACATCGACGCGGCCGCACTGGCATACGAACAGGTGCTGGCCGCCAACGCCGAGGATGGCTCACCCACGCCCGAATTCGACGTGCACCTGCTGGGAATGGGCGGCGAGGGCCACGTCAACTCGCTGTTCCCACACACCCCAGCCGTGCTCGAGCCGACCCGGATGGTGATCGGGGTGACGGACTCCCCCAAACCTCCGCCGCGCCGTATCACGCTGACGCTTCCGGCCGTTCGTCGCTCCCGCGAGGTGTGGCTGGTCGTGGCGGGAGCGGAGAAGGCCGACGCGGTCGCGGCCGCCATCGGCGGCGCAGCTGCCGAGGACGTCCCCGCGGCGGGTGCCACCGGTCGCGACGCCACGGTGTGGCTACTCGACCAAGCGGCCGCGGCGAAGCTCTAGCCGTCGCATACTGACGAACATGGCTGACACTTCCGGACGTTCACCGCGCCCGCGCACCGGGCGGGAGCGGATCAAGACGCTCACGCAGGCGGCACTCAACGCCGACGTCACCGTCGAGCAGGTCGACGCGGTGCTCGGCGACCTCAGCGAAGCCCTGTCCGATCTCAACAACTCGACCACCGGGCTCGACGCAACGCTGCTGCGGTTCAACGACACCATCACCCGCATCGACGAGCTGGCCCCACGGTTGATCGGCGTCGTCGAACGCCTCGAGGTGATCGTGGAACGCGTGGAGAAGATCGTCGGCCTCGGCGAGCAGGTGATGGCCCCGTGGACGGCCACCGAGAACGCCGTGCGGGGTGCCGTCAACGCCGTGCGCAAGAGCACCGGCCTCTAGGGCTGGTACTCCCCTCTGCTGCCGTCTGGCGGGGCTAGCCGCTGTTGCGCAGGGCAGTGGCCAGCCCACTCATCGTCAGCAGGATGCCGCGCTGGACCAGGTCTTCCTCGTCACCCGCACGGAACCGCCGCAGCAGTTCGATCTGCAGGTGATTCAGGGGTTCCAGGTAGGGGAAGCGGTTGAAGACCGAACGGGCCAACGCGGGGTTGTCGGCCAGCAGGTCGTCGTTGCCGGTGATCAGCCGCAGCATCTTGATGGTGCGGTCGTGCTCGGCGACGATCTTGTCGAACACGCGGTGCCGCAACGCTTCGTCCTCGACCAGTTCGGAGTAGCGAGCGGCCAGCCCCATGTCGGCCTTGGCCAGCACCTGCGCCATGTTGGACAACACCGAGGCGAAGAACGGCCACCGTTGGTAGAGGTCCTGCAATACCTCGAGCCTGGCCTCCTCCGATTCGGGGCCTTCGGCGATCCACTGCTCGAAGGCCGCGCCGGTGCCGTACCAGCCGGGCAGCATCACGCGGGACTGGCTCCAGGCCAGCACCCACGGGATGGCCCGCAGGTCCGATATCGCAGTCGTGGGTTTGCGCGACGCCGGCCGGCTGCCGATGTTCAGCGCACCGATTTCACTGACCGGGGTGGAGGCCTTGAAGTACTCCACGAATCCTGGTGTCTCGTGCACCAATTCGGAGTAGGCCCGCTGCGCCTTGGCGGCCAGGTCGTCGAGCACCTCGTAGGCCGGGCCGGCGGCGTCGCCCAAGCCCTCGACGTCCAGCAGCGTGGACTCCAGGGTCGCGGCGACCAGGGTCTCCAGGTTGCGGTGGGCGATCCGCGGCTCGGCGTACTTGGCGGCGATGATCTCGCCCTGCTCGGTGAGCCGCAACGATCCCTTTACCGCGCCGGGCGGCTGGGCCAGGATCGCATCGTAGCTGGGTCCGCCGCCGCGTCCGACGGTTCCGCCGCGACCATGGAAGAGCCGCAACCGGATCCCCGTCTTGCGGGCCGACTCGACGAGGTCGAGCTCGGCCCGGTACAGGGCCCAGTTGGCGGCCAGGTAGCCACCGTCCTTGTTGGAGTCGGAGTAGCCCAGCATGACTTCCTGGTGCTCACCGCGCGCGTGCACCAGCCCCCGATAGAGCGGAAGGTCCAGCAGCGCTTCCAGAATCGCCGAGCCGCGCTGAAGGTCGTCGATGGTCTCGAAGAGCGGGACGATGCCCACCGGGCTGTAGGGCTGCTCCCCCGATGCGTCCAGCAGCCCGGCCTCCTTCAGCAGCACGGCCGCTTCCAGCATGTCCGAGACCGACTGGCACATCGAGATGATGTAGTTCGGCACCGCCGCCGGGCCGAACACGTTGACGGCGCGGGCGGCGGCGCGCACGATGCCGAGTTCCTTCTCCGCGAGCTCCGACAGCTCGGCGTCCGGACCGACGAGCGGTCGCCGCGTGGCGAGGATGCCGACGAGTACCTCGACGCGGTCCGGCTCGGACAGCGACGAGTAGTCGGGGTGGACGCCGGCCCAGGCCAGCAGCTCGGTGATGACTTCCTCGTGCACCTCGGAGTTCTGCCGCATGTCGAGTCCGGAGAGGTGGGATCCGAAGACCCGCACGGCTTCACGCAATCGAGCCAGCCGATGGTCGGCCAGCACCGCACTGCCGTGGGTGCGCAGCGACCGGTCGATGACGTCGAGGTCGGCGAGCAGCTCCGCTGGCGTCTGGTAGGCCGGCATGCCGATGTCGAGCACGTGTTCGGGTTGCCGGTCCAGGATCTCTGCGGCGGTCTCCGTGAGCCGCCCGTGGATGACGCGCAAGGCGCGTCGGTACGGTTCGTCGGCGCGCGCGGGTTCGGTACAGGTGTCGGCGAGCGCGCCGAGCTCGGCACTGGTCGAGACCAACCTCCCCGACATCGACAGTTCCTGTTCCAACTTGGTCAGTTCGCCGAAGTAGTGCGCCAAGGCGGTGTAGGCCGCGCTGCCGGTGGCCAATCGGACCACCTCGGCCGTCACGTTTGGGTTGCCGTCCCGGTCGCCGCCGATCCACGACCCTGGTCGCAGGATGGGCTGCTCGAGCACGTCGGCGTCTGGCCAGCGGGCCTGGATGGCGGCCCGGACCTCGGCGTTGACCTGAGGGATCACCTCGAAGAACGCGGCTGGGTAGTACCGCAGGCCGGTTTCGATCTCGTCTTGAATCTTCAGTCGCGACAACCGGATCAGCGCGGTCTGCCACAACACCAAGATGTGGCGCCGCAGTTCGACTTCGATGCTTCGCCCGTCGTCGGTTTCGGTCTGCCCACGCATCCGCAGGCGCATCAGCTCGGTGATGCGGTGCTGGGTGTCGAAGACCGTGCGTCGACGCGTCTCGGTGGGGTGCGCGGTGATGACCGGCGATACCAGCGCTCCGGCGAGCGCGTCGGCGACCGTCGCCGAGTCCAGGTCCGCGGAGTCCAGCTTCAAGTAGGTGGCGGCCAGGCTGCTGCGCTGGGGCGGCTCGCCGGCGGCGAGGTGGACGGCGCGGCGGCGCTCGCGGTGGATGTCCTCGGCCACGTTGGCCAGGAGCGCGAAGTGGGTGAACGCCCGGATGACGGGGATCGCTTCGCGGACGTCGATGCCGTCGAAGAGCCGAGCCAGGTCGGTGCGATCGATCTCGGAGCGGCGCACCCGAAACGACTCCACGCGGGCGCGCTCGACGAGGTCGAACACCGCTTCGCCATTCTGCTCGCGCACCGTGTCGCCGAGGATGGCACCGAGCAGCCGGATGTCCTCCCGCATCGGCTCCGTAGCCTCGCGGCCTACCTGGGTGCGGCGTACCGAGCCGATCGGTTCGAGTGCGATGTCGGAGGTTTCGGCCATGGGGTCAAGTATCGACGTACTGGGAACGCGGCGCAGAACGAGCCGTATCCGCGCAGTACCGCGGCACCAGGCGACGGTCCAGTCGGGTAGCGTCGGCGGTGGCGTCCAGGGCGCCTCCGGTCCGCGGAAATGGGCTCAGCCCTCCTGGAGTGAAGTGGACTTCAGGCTCGTCCTCCTTTCGGCCCGACGCAGCGGACCTCGGGTGTGACGAAAGGAGGTCGTCATGGCCCCGAATCTGCCCAACAATCCGGCACTCGATCGGTTTCGTCGCGAAGCGAGAAGACTGCAGCGGAGCGTGCGCGGCGGTGACCCCGAGGCGCTTGCCCTGGTGTCCCGCCACCACCCCGACGGATCCCCCGCCGACGCACCGAACTTCCCGCTGACCGCCGCCCAACACGTCGTGGCCCGCACGGTGGGGTTCAGCAGTTGGCCGCGACTGCAGGCCTATCTACGCACTGCCGAACGACTCCGTCGCGATCCCACGGTCGTCACGGACGACGATCCGCCCTCGAGGTTCCTGGCGCTGGCCTGTCTCACCTATGGCCAGGAGGATGGTCCGGCCAGGTGGGCTGCCGCGGGTGACGTGCTTCGCGCCCACCCCGACTTGCCCGAACAGAATCTGCACGCCGCAGCCGCCGTCGGCGACCCGTCCGCCGTGCGAGCCCACCTCGCGGACCGGCCGGAGGGCGCACGCAGTCTGGGCGGGCCGTTCCGGTGGACGGCGTTGTTTCACCTCGCCGCGGCGCGGGTGCCGCAGCGGGACCCCGTGGCTGCGGCTCGGCTTCTGCTCGATGCCGGGGCGGACCCGAACGCCGGATACCTCTGGCTGGGCCTGCCCACCCCGTTCACCGTGCTGACTCTGTGTTTCGGCGAGGGCGAAGCGGGCCCCGGCAGGCAACCCCGGCATCCGGCCGGGGACGACTTGGCGGAGCTGCTGCTGTCCCGAGGGGCAGATCCCAACGACGCCCAGACGCTGTACAACCGGATGTTCGGGCGGGATGACGGGCACCTGCGAATCCTGCTGGCGTCCGGACTCGGCCGCGGCGACGGTGGCGTTTGGC
>JAHFVB010000162.1:7945-9224 GCA_023264755.1 Mycobacterium sp.
CGACGGCTCGGCGAAGCCTTGGAGCGCCTGCTCGAACTGGTGCAGCGCCAGGTCGACTGGGCCAGGGACCGTGGTCTCGCCGAACGGCTCGCGCTGCTCGCCGCACACGGGTTCGTCGAGGGCTGCCCGGCGAGTTCGCCTTCCCCGTGGCGTCCGGATCGGCCGGAGCCACCGATCGCCTCGGCGGGAACGCCGGCCGGGGTGCGTGCTCTGGCCGCTGCGGGCGGCGACCTCGACGCCCAGTTCGACGGCCGTACGTTACTGCACCACGCAGCGTGGATCGGTGACGTCGAACTGGTTCTGGCGCTACTGGAGTGCGGAGCCGCGCCCGACGTCCGCGACGCCGAATACGGCAACACGCCGCTGGGCTGGGCCGAGCACGGGCACGCCGAGGCGACCGCCGCGTTGCTGCGGGCTTGGACGCCCCGAGAAGCTAGACGCCGTACTTGATTTGCAGCGCGACGGCGACGATGGAGACGACCCAGATGCCGGTGACGAAGTAGGTCAGCCGGTCGAGGTTCTTCTCCACCACCGTCGAACCCGACAGGCTCGATTGGACGCCGCCACCGAACAGCGTGGACAGGCCGCCACCCTTGGAACGATGCAGCAGCACCAACAACACGACCAGCACACTGGTGACGATCAAGGTGATCTGCAACGCCAAGAACATGGCCGTCAGCTTACCGGGCGCAGCCGCAAATCACGGCTTCGGGGTCAGGGTAGGGGTCCACCCGCGGCGATGGCGGACAGCTGAGCGAACTGCTCGGCTTCCAGCGATGCGCCGCCGACCAGGGCGCCGTCGACGTCCTGCTGGGCAACGATCTCGCCGACGTTCTTGGCGTTGACCGAGCCGCCGTAGAGCACCCGCACGGTGTCGGCGATGGCCGGAGTGGCCAGTTCGGCGAGTTCGGTGCGGATGGCCGCGCACACCTCTTGGGCGTCCGCGGCGCTGGCGACTCGGCCGGTTCCGATCGCCCACACCGGCTCGTAGGCGATGACGACCGTGGCGATCTGCTCGGCGGAGAGTCCGGCCAGGGAGCCCCGAAGCTGGTTGACGTTGTAGGCGACGTGCTCACCGGCCTCGCGGATCTCCAGTCCCTCGCCGATGCAGACGATGGGGGTCAGCCCGTGCTTGAGCGCGGCGGCCGCCTTGGCGGCGACGAGTGCGTCGTCCTCGTGGTGATATGTGCGCCGCTCGGAGTGTCCGACCACCACGAACGAGCAGCCCAACTTGGCCAGGAAGGCGCCGCTGATGTCGCCGGTGTAGGCGCCGGAGTCG
>JAHFVB010000563.1 GCA_023264755.1 Mycobacterium sp.
GTGCCCTTCGACGAGATCGCCGAGACGGTGGGCCGACCCGTGGGCACGTGCCGGCAGTTGGCCCGCCGGGCGCGAAGCAAGTTCGCGGCCGCGGCGCCACGCTCGGCCGACGTCACCCCTGCCGAGCACCAACAGGTCACCGAGGCGTTCATCACCGCATGCGCCAACGGCGACCTGCGCGCGTTGACGGCGCTGTTGGACGACGCGGTCTGGGGGGGTGGGCACCGTGCTAGCCGATCCCGTTCCACCACCACAGGTCAACCACGGACCGCACGACGTCGCCGTCAACCTGATGCGCTACCTGGGGCCCGGAGCGACGCTGGTCGGCGGACCGCCGGGCGAACCGGTCCTACTCGCGTTCGCCCACGGTCGCTTGTTCGCCGTGGTCGTGCTGACGATCCGTGCCGGCAAGGTACTCAAGCTCGAGGCCACCGCCGATCCGTCGGCGCGTCAGCCGTAGGTGAACGAGAAGGCTTGCAGGCCCTTCGAAAGCGCGACCTCCACGTGTCCTGTTCCGGCGTCGTCGTCGGTCACCACCTGGCGCATGTTGGGTGGCCCGCTGACGGGAATCGTCGTCGTGGTCCCGGCCCTGGTGACGGTCACGGTGCCGGTGCCACCGACGACCAGGTATACGTTGCGGGCGTGGTAGTTCAATGCGATGGCGGCGCCGTCGGACTGGGCCGTCACGCCCTGGTAGTCCACCGCCCACGGGCCCCGCAGCGCAAAGCTGTCCTCGGCCAGTCGGTCTGGGTAGGCGAACGTGCGGGCACCCTGGTCGTATTCGCCAGTTCCGCCATAGTTCACCACCTTGCCGACGCTGAAGTAGGTCTCCGGGGTGAGCTTGGCGGTCGGCGTCGTGTCGCGCGCGTCGATGGCAGGCGGGAGGACGGCACCACCTTCGGAAAGTAGTTGGCGGATAAGCCGTTCCGTGACGTCGTACCCGCCCTCGCCGAACGTGACGTGCCGCACCACGCCCTGCTGGTCGATCAGGTACTGGGCGGGCCAGTAGCGGTTGCGATAGTTGGTCCAGGTCGAGAAGGCGTTGTCCATGGCGATCGGGTAGGTGATGCCCATGTCCTTTGCGCCGCTGGCGACGTTGGACGGTTCCTTCTCGAAGGCGTACTCGGGGGTGTGCACCCCGATGACCTCGAACCCCTTGTCCCGGTAGGCCCCGTACCACCCGACCACGTGGGGGATGGCGCGCTGGCAATTGATGCAGGAGTAGGCCCAGAAGTCGACGAGCACGACCTTGCCGCGCAACGACTTCACGTCGATCGGCGCGCCGTCAGGCGTGTTGAGCCACTTGGTAATGCCCTTGAGGTCCGGTGCGGGACCACAGCTTTCGAGCTCCGGTCCGCCGTCGGAGCAGTTCGACAGTTGCGCATTCTGCTCGGTGACCAGGCCACCCAGATTGAGCTCGCGCAACTGCTGCTCGCCCCCGACCTGCTTCTGCAGCGCACCGGTGTAGTCGGGGATCGCGCGCTGCAGCACCGCTGGCACGTCGAATACCAGCGCGACGGCGAGCAGGATCGTCACCACCCCCGCGGCGATGCGGAGCCCGCGTTGACGGTTCCGGAACGCGGCGATCCGTTCGCTGACCCGCCGGCCGGCGAGCGCGAAGCACAGCAGCGGCAAGGCCGCACCGAGGGCGAAGGCCAGCGTCAGCGCCACCGTGTCGAGCCCGATGGTGCCGGTCGCCCCCGCCACGACGATGGCTGCCAGGACCGGACCGGCGCACGGCACGTAGAGCACCCCCAGTGCCAGGCCCAGCCCGAAACCGCTTCGGCCGGAGCCGAACTGCTTCTGAGGGAGCCTGGCGAACGGCCGCTCCAGAAGGGCCTCGAACCGTGGGAAGATCAACCCGAGGCCGATGGCCACCAGGGCTACCAGTGCGAACCAGCGGATGGTGTCCTGCGGTAGTCGCAGTAGCGACAACAGCGCCGAACCGAGCAGCGTGACGATGCTGAAACTCAGCACCAGACCTGCGATCACCGCGTAGGGCCGCAGCTGCGTCGCCAGGTCGGTCGGCTCGTCGTCGGTTCGGGTACCCGAGAAGAAGACGACGGGCAACACCGGAAGGATGCACGGCGAGATACCGGTGATCAGTCCACCTAGGAAGCCGATCAGGATCAGTGTGGACATGTCTGACATTCGTTGCCGACGGCGTTCGGGATGGGCAGGAGAACCGTCGAATAATCTTGCTCTGCAAGGAGATTGGGAGGGCAAGGAGATTGGAAGGGCAAGCCGATTGGAACACGACAGGGCGGCCCGGCGCGAGGCCGGACCGCCCTGTCGTGGGTGGTGCGCGAGTTACCTCGCTGGCGGTGGTGCCGGGGGCATCAGCACCGTGTCGATCAGGTACACCGTTGCGTTCGCGGTCTGCACGCCACCGCAGACGACCGGAACGCCGTTCACCTTCAGGTCATTGCCCTGGCCCGTGACCGTCAGGTCGGCGCCCTGAACCGTCGGATGGACCCCGTCGAGCTGCGTCGGGCTGAGCCGACCGGGTACCACGTGGTAGGTCAGGATGTTGGTCAACATCGGCGCATCGACCTTCAGTGTGTCGATCGTGGCTGGATCGATCTTCCGGAACGCATCGTCGACGGGTGCGAAGACGGTGAACTCGCCTCCGTTGAGCGTGTCGACCAGGTTGACGTTCGGGTTCAGCTGACCGGAGAGGGCCTGCGTCAACGTCTTGAGCATCGGGTTGTTGGAGGCCGCCGTCGCCACCGGGTCCTGCGCCATGCCCATGACCGAGCCCGGCCCCGTCGGATTCTGCTTGGCGTAGCCCGCACAGCCGGGACCGACGAGCCCCGCGGCCGGATCGGCGTGCGCCACGCCGAGCGCGGCGCCGACCGCGCCCGCGGCGACGACCGCCGCGACGGAGCTGCCCGTCAAAGTTCTCTTGGTAGTGCGCTTGATGTTCATGTGAGCTCGACTTTCCGTTGGAGTAAAGGGGGCATGGCCGGTGCCCCGCCGCGAGCACGGGGGATGAGCGGCGAGGCCCGACCATGCGTCTCGGGGGCCGCGTTTAGCTGGCCGGCGGCATCAGCACGGTGTCGATCATGTAGACGGTCGCGTTGGCGGTCTTGACCCCGCCACAGACCAGGCCGGCGTCGTTGACCTTGAGGTCCGCACCGGAGCCGGTCACCGTGACGGTGCCGCCCTGCAAGGTCTTGTGCGTACCGACG
>JAHFVB010000163.1 GCA_023264755.1 Mycobacterium sp.
GTGCGGCGGGGGCCGAGTTCGGCGGCGTCGGCCAGCCGGCGGCGGGCTTCGGTGCGCGAGAGGCGCCACCGGATGGCGAGTACGTCGGGCCAGGACTTGGCGCCCAGCTCCCGCGGGGTGGTCTGGGTCTGCAGTTCGGTCAGCAGCCGGTGCCATGGGGTGGGCAGTTGGCAGGCCAGGGTCTCCAACTCATCGAGCACCTCCAACTGTTCGGAGCGCGGCAACGCCTCCAGGTCACAGGCCGCCAGTTCCTCATAGCCGGCCCGCAACGCCGCCAACGCGGCACCGACCCGACCCGACCTCATGCCTCGAACACTAGTTCGATGGTATGACGGATTTCCCTAGGTTGTGACTACTGAAAGGGCAGTGACAGAAGAGGTTTGGCCATCGTTGATGATGGCACGTTCACCGCCGACGGCCCGGCAAGCAAAGGCAGCAGTGCGCATCCAGACCGACAGCCCAGCAAGCAAAGGCGGCGGGCGCGTCCAGACCAGCGACCCGGCAAGCGAACGGAGAGTGCGGGCCTAGACCGGCGGGTACGCGGGGGGCGGGTACACGCCGCGCAGCCCCCACGGCAGCCACTGGAAGAAATACTCGATCTCGTCGCTCGCGTCGTAATCCGGGTTCGGATCCATCGGTACCTCCTGCGTGACGAGTGTTGGATGGAGTCTAGACCTCGTGCCTGGGCGGCAGGCAATGGTCGGGGGGCAATTGCCTAGACTGGCCAACTAGTTGATTGGTTCCCGGGCGCCGACCCGGCCTGCATATAGTGAGTCGCCATGTCCACCGAACCTTCCCCGGGGCTGACCCGTCGCGAAGAGCTGCTTGCGGTAGCCACCAAGCTGTTCGCGGCTCGCGGCTATCACGGCACCCGGATGGACGACGTGGCCGACGCGGTCGGGCTCAACAAGGCCACCGTCTACCACTACTACGCGAGCAAGTCGCTGATCCTGTTCGACATCTGCAAGAGCGCCGCCGACTTCACGGTGGGCGCGCTGCACGACGATCCGACGGCGTCCGCGCGCGAGATGATCTACCACTTCACCCGCCGCCTGCTGGTCGGCATCGCCAGCGACATCGAGCGCGGAGCGGTGTACTTCCAGGAGGCGCCGTACATCACGGAGTGGTTCACCGAGGAGCAGGTGGCCTACATCCGCAAGGCCGAGACCTCGGTGTACGAGCACGTCCGCGACGTCATCGACCGTGGCATCGCCAGCGGCGAGTTCTACGACTGCGATTCCCACGTGCTGGCGCTCGGCTACATCGGGATGACGCTGGGGTCCTACCGGTGGCTGCGCCCCCAGGGCCGGCGCACCGCGCAGGAGATCGCGGTCGAGTTCAGCACCGCGTTGCTGCGCGGCCTGATCCGCGACGAGGCGGTACGGGCGGCCGAGCCGCTGGGCCTGGACCCGCAAGACGTCGCCGCGTCGAAGTAGCTCCAGGGTGCGTGGGGACGGCGAGGCGCTGACCGTGGAACCCGACCCCAAGCGCTTGATGCTCGCCGGCGACTGGCACGGCAACCTGGGCTGGGCCGAGCGCGTCGTTCGGCACGCCGCCACCATCGGGGCCGACACCATCCTCCAACTCGGCGACTTCGGATATTGGGTCGACGACCCCAGGACCGACTACTACCTGTCGACCATCGACGCGACGCTCGCCGAAGCGGGCATCCGGCTGTTCTGGATCGACGGCAACCACGAGGACCACAGCCGGGTGCAGGAGTGGCAGCTCGAGCACTACCCGAACATCCGCTATCTCGCTCGGGGCTTCCGCTGGCAGTGGTGGGGCAAGACGTGGATGAGTGTGGGCGGGGCGCTGAGCGTCGACAAGCGCTATCGCGCCGAGGGGCAGAGTTGGTGGCCGCAGGAGGAACTGACCGAGGCCGACGTCGACTACGCCCGACGCGAAGGCTCCGTCGACGTCATCGTCAGTCACGACTGCCCGCGCGGAGTGGACATTCCCGGCGTCGGACCCGACACCAAGGGCGGGGTGCGCGGCAACTGGCCCTCGGACATCCTGCTGGAGGCCCAGCAGCACCGGGAGAAACTCGCCACCATTTGCCTTGCGAAGCAACCGGATTGGCTCTTCCACGGTCACTACCACATCCCGTATGCCTCCAACTTGAGGGCGACCTCCGTGATCGGGCTGGCCGACGACCGCTCCCCGATGCAAGACCACACCTTGATGCTGAACCCGTCCGATCTCTAGGCCGCTCAGAGGAGCATTCGCATGAAGTCCACCCTGCTGTCGCGACGCGATCTCGACTTCCTGCTCTACGAGTGGTTGGGCGTGGACGCGCTGACGAAGCGTGCGCGCTTCGCCGACCACTCGCGGGAGACCTTCGACGGCGTGCTCGAGCTCTGCGAGGAACTGGCGACGCGGTACTTCGCCCCGCACAACAAGCTCAGTGACGCCAACGAACCGACCTTCGACGGAACGAGCGTCACCGTCATCCCCGAGGTCGCCCAGGCGCTGGAGGCCTTTGCCAAGGCCGACCTGTTGGGCATGAGCGCCGACGAGGCGTTGGGCGGTGCGCAGTTGCCGGTGTGCGTGGCACAGGCGGGGTTCGCGTGGATGGCCGCCGCCAACGTCGCCACGTCGGGTTACCTGATGCTGACGATCGCCAATGCCAACCTGGTGGCCAAGTTCGGCACCGCCGAGCAGCTCGAGGCGTACGTCAAACCGATGTTGGCGGGCCGATTCACCGGCACCATGGCGCTCTCGGAGACCCAGGCCGGTTCGTCGCTGGCCGACCTCACCACCCGCGCCGAACCGCAGCCGGACGGGACCTACCGGCTGTTCGGCACGAAGATGTGGATATCGGGCGCCGAGCACGAAATGTCGGAGAACATCGTGAATCTGGTGCTGGCGAAGATCCCCGGCGGTCCCGTGGGCACGAAGGGGATATCGCTGTTCGTCGTGCCGAAGTTCCTGGTCGAGCCCGACGGGTCCCTCGGGGAACGCAACGACGTCGCCCTCGCCGGGTTGAATCACAAGATGGGCCAACGCGGCATCACCAACACGGTGCTCAACTTCGGTGACGGCACCTTCTCGCCCGGTGGCGCGCCGGGTGCGGTGGGTTACCTGGTTGGGGAACCGCACCGCGGTCTGCCCTACATGTTCACCATGATGAACGAGGCGCGGCTCGGGGTCGGGATGGCCGCCGTGGCACTGGGTTACACGGGCTATCTCAAGTCGTTGCAGTACGCGCGGGAGCGTCCGCAGGGCCGCCCGGTGACGGCCAAGGACCCTGCGACGCCACAGTGCCCCATCGTCGACCATGCCGACGTCAAGCGAATGTTGTTGGCGCAGAAAGCCTATGTGGAGGGTGGCCTGGCGCTCGCGCTGTACTGCGCGCGGCTGATCGATCTGCAGCACACCGCCGAGTCGGAGTCCGAGCGCGACGAGACCACACTGCTGCTCGACCTGCTCACCCCGATCGCCAAGAGTTGGCCCTCGCAATGGTGTCTGGCCGCCAACGACTTGGCCATACAAGTCCACGGCGGGTACGGCTACACCAGGGAGTACGACGTCGAGCAGCACTACCGGGACAACCGGCTCAACCCGATCCACGAAGGCACCCACGGCATCCAGAGCCTGGACTTGTTGGGCCGCAAGGTGACTCAGCGCGGCGGAGCCAGCATGGCCGAACTGGGCAAGCACCTGACGAGCACGGTCGAGCGCGCCGCCGCGACGGGTGGGAGCACCGCCGAGTGGGCCACACAACTCGAGTCGACCTGGCAGCGGCTGGCCGGCGTCACGGCCGGGATGTTCGCCTCGGGCGACGTCGAGGCCGCGATGGCCAACAGTGCCATCTACCTCGAGGCCTTCGGGCACGTCGTGCTGGCCTGGATGTGGCTCGAGCAGGCGCTGGCCGCCGCAGGTCGGTCGGGCGACTTCTACGACGGGAAGCGCCAAGCGGCGCAGTACTTCTTCCGCTACGAGCTACCCAGGACCGCTCCGCAACTGGACCTCTTGGAGAGTCTGGATCGCACCACCCTCGACATGCGCGACTCCTGGTTCTGAGCCCGCGCCTGGGCTGACAGAATGACCGCGTGGACGTCGACGAGCGCGCGCTGACATCGGCCGACTTTCCGGTGCACTGGCCGGTGCTGACGCGATGGGCCGACAACGACATGTTCGGCCACCTCAACAACGCCGTGTATTACGAGCTGTTCGACACCGCCATCAACGCGTGGATCAACACCACCGTCGGGCTCGACCCGCTGACCGCCCCATGGCTGGGCGTCGTCGCCGAATCGGGGTGCCGCTACTTCGCCGAGCTGGCCTTCCCCGACGCCCTGGTCGTCGGTCTGGCCGTCACCCGACTCGGAACCAGCAGCGTGACCTACCGATTGGCGTTGTTCGCGGCCGCCGACGGCACGGTGCCGGTAGCGGCCGTCGGACATTGGGTGCACGTGTACCTGGACCGCACCACGCGCCGACCGGTGCCGATCCCCGAGGTCGTTCGAGACCTGCTCGCGACGGCGCAACGCTGAGCGTCAGCCCAACCCGTCGAGCCATTCGGCGATGGCCTTGACCGCGTCGCGGTAGAAGATCCCATACGGGCGGTCGGCGACGTAGCCGAGGTGGGGCGTGGCGAGCACGTTGGGCAGCGTGCGCAGCGGATGGTCCGCGGGCAGCGGCTCGACGTCGAAGACGTCCAGGCCGGCGCCGGCGATGGCGCCCGACTGAAGGGCCGCGATCAAGGCCGGCTCGTCGACGATCGGCCCGCGCGAGGTATTGACCAGCAGCGCAGTGGGTTTCATCGCCGCGAGCTCGGCGGCCCCCACCAGGCCGCGCGACCGCTCGCCGAGTTTCAGGTGCACCGTGAGCACGTCGGCGGTGGCGAACAGCTCGTCCCGCGACACGTAGCGCGCCCCTGCGGCCTCGGCCGCCTCGGCGGTCAGGTGCGTACTCCACGCGACGACGTCCATGCCGAACGCCAGGCCGATGCGCGCAACCCGCGCGCCGATGCGGCCCAGCCCGAGCACTGCGAGCACGCGGCCGTCGAGCTCGCGCCCGACCGTGGTCTGCCAGCGTCCGTCGGCCACCGCCTGGCGTTCGGTGACCAGATGGCGAGCCGCCCCGAGAATCAGGGCCCAGGTGAGTTCGACCGTCGACCCGACCGAGCCGCCGGTGGTCCCGACGTGGATGCCGGCGTCAGCGGCCGCCTCCATGTCGATCGAGGCGTTGAACGGCCCGGTGGAGGCGATCATGCGGAGCTTGGGCAGCCGCTCGAGGATGCCGCGCGGCAACGGGGTGCGCTCGCGCATGACGAACACCACGTCGAAGGGAGCCAGCCGGGCGACCAATTCGTCGGGATCGGCGACGTGATCGGAGAACACCGTGACGTCGGCTCGCGAGGTGACCGGCGACCAATCCGCCATCGTCATCGCGACGTTCTGATAGTCGTCGAGCACGGCCACCCGCACGCGTGCGCTCATCGCCAAGGTCCTCCCAATGAACGCGGCCGACGGTTCGAACTATGCTCGTCGCCGTGCCCATCGTGAGCAAGACCGTCGAAGTGGCGGCCTCCGCCGAGTTGATCATCGCCATCGTCGCCGATTTCGAGGCGTACCCCCAATGGAACGAGGAGATCCGAGGCTGCTGGATCCTCGCGCGCTACGACGACGGCCGGCCCAGCCAGTTGCGGCTCGACACCGCGGTGCAGGGTATGGAAGGCACCTATATACAGGCCGTCTACTACCCGGGTGAGAACCAGATCCAGACCGTCATGCAGCAGGGCACGCTGTTCTCCAAGCAGGAGCAGCTGTTCTCGGTCGTCGAAATGGGAGCCGCGACGCTGCTGACCGTCGACCTGGATGTCGAGGTCACGCTGCCGGTGCCCGCGATCATGCTGAAGAAGCTCGTCAACGACGCCCTGGATCACCTGGCCGGCAATCTGAAGGTGCGCGCCGAGCAGCTGGCCGCCGCCAGCTAGGGCTTAGGCCCAGATACCGAGCTCGTCCAGCCGCTCGGTGAGGTGCCGCGCGCTGTCGGTGAACAGCGCGCGGGTCAACCGCACCGCGGCCTCGGAGTCTCTGCGCCGCAGAGCGGCGACGAGCTCGCGTTGGTTGGCCACGGCCCGCGTCCCCCACTCGTGGTTGTCGGCGTACACGAGCGACGGCAGGCAACGGGCGGCGTGTAGCAGGAACCAGGCCAGTTTGACCCGTCCCGCCGCGCGATTGAGCGTGCGGAAGAAGCTGAACACGGCGTCCACCACGCCATCTGCATCGCTGTGCCCGATGGCCTCTGCGAGCTCATCGGTAAGCCCTTCGAGCTCGTCGAGCTCCGCATCGGTGATGCGCTCGACCGCCGACCGGACGAGCCGGACGGCGATGGTGGCCTGCAGCCAGAAGACGTCCTCGACGTCGGCGCGGGTGAACGGCGAGACGACGTGCCCACGATGGGGCTCCAGCTGGACCATGCCCTCACTGCGCAGCGTGCGGAGCGCTTCGCGCACGGGCGTGATGCTGACGCCGAACTGCGCGGCGGTGTCGTCGAGCCTGATGAAACTGCCTGGCCGTAGCACTCCGGCCATGATGTCCGCACGTAGCTGCGCGGCGACCTCGTCGGCGAGTTGTTCTCTCCTGCCCAAGCGCTGCCGGGGCTGCCGCGACGTTACCGGTGCGTTCACGATCTTCCCGTTCCGAAGTGCAGGCTGACAACGGGTTGTCCCGAAGCCGCCGAGGTCATATTGTGACCGGGGCAACACCATGTTTGATCAAATATCAGAACACCGCAACCCATGGGGAGCAGCATCAGTTGACCGCGCAGTCCGTCGAGCAGCCCTACCTGGCCCGCAGGAACAACTGGACCAACCAACTGGCACGGCACGCGCTGATGCAACCCGACGCGACGGCGCTGCGCTTTCTCGGCCGCACCACGACCTGGGGTGAGCTCGACCGCCGCGTCGCGGCCCTGGCCGTAGCGCTGCAACGCCGCGGGGTCGAATTCGGCGACCGCGTGCTCATCCACATGCTCAACCGGACCGAGTTCATCGAGACCTTCCTGGCGGCCAACCTGCTGGGCGCCATCGCAGTGCCCGTCAACTTCCGCATGACGCCGCCCGAGATCGCCTTCCTGGTGGCGGACTGCGAGGCCAGGATCGTCGTCACCGAACCCGTGCTCGCCGGGGTGGCGACGGCGGTGCGCGAACTGGAGCCCACGCTGGTCGACGTGATCGTCGCCGGCGGCGCGACGGAGGACGGGGTGCTGGGCTACGAGGAGCTGCTCGCCGCCGCGCCCAGCCGGCCCGCGCCCGTCGACATCCCCAACGACTCGCCCGCATTGATCATGTACACCTCGGGCACCACGGGCCGGCCCAAGGGCGCGGTGCTGACGCACACCAACCTCGCCGGGCAGGGCACGACCTTCCTGTTCACCAGCGGAGCCGACCTCAACAACGACGTCGGATTCATCGGCGTCCCGCTGTTCCACATCGCGGGCATCGGCAACATGATCATCGGGCTGATGCTGGGCCGCCCGACGGTGCTGTACCCACTGGGCGCACTCGATCCGAACGCACTGCTCGACGTGCTGGAGAGCGAGCGGGTCACCGGCATCTTCCTGGTGCCCGCCCAATGGCAGGCGGTGTGCGCCGCGCAACGAGCCAACCCCCGCGAGTTGAAGTTGCGCACACTGTCCTGGGGCGCCGCGCCCGCCTCGGACACCCTGCTGCGCGAGATGGCCGCGACCTTCCCCGGCACCCAGATCCTGGCCGCGTTCGGACAGACCGAGATGTCACCGGTGACGTGCATGATGCTTGGCGAGGATGCCGTCCGCAAGCTCGGTTCCGTCGGCAAGGTGATCCCGACGGTGGCCGCCCGCGTGGTCGACGAGGACATGAACGACGTACCGGTCGGCGAGATCGGAGAGATCGTCTACCGGGCCCCCACCTTGATGGCGGGCTACTGGAACAACCCCGAGGCCACCGCAGAGGCCTTCGCGGGGGGCTGGTTCCATACCGGCGACCTGGTGCGCCAGGACGAAGAGGGTTACGTCTGGGTCGTCGACCGCAAGAAGGACATGATCATCTCCGGCGGCGAGAACATCTACTGCGCCGAGGTCGAGAACGTGCTGGCGGCCCATCCGGCCATCGCCGAGGTAGCAGTTATCGGGAGGCCGCACGAGAAGTGGGGCGAAGTGCCCGTGGCGGTCGTAGCCCTGGTGGCCGAGGAGTCCGATGCGGTTTCCCGGTTGAGGCTGACCGACCTCGACGAATTCCTGACCGAACGGTTGGCGAGATACAAGCATCCGAAGGCGCTCGAAGTGCTCGACGCGTTGCCCCGCAATCCGGCCGGCAAAGTACTCAAGACGGAGCTGAGAGCGCGGTTCGGGGTACGAGAAATTCTTGACGCAGGCGAAAGTTCCTCTGTGTCAACGGTTTCTGCTGCTCAAGCGGAGGTTTGAGGAGCCCGTGACAGGTTTGCTATCGGTTCAGTCCTCAATCCTGCCGATGCTGTGCACGGCCCTCGGGGCATCGGGTACAGTCCTGTGGTCCGGCTTACTACTCGCGAGTAGGGAGTCGGCTATCACACCTACTGAGCTGGAGCTAGGAGGCGGCGTGCCGAGGATTCTGCCAGTGCGCCGCGGCCGCTGCGACTCGCTGGTCACCGACTCGCTGCACGCAGCACTGTCACTCGGAAGGCGGTACCCGTGACGGCGTCGACCGGGGGTCTGGCAGGCTACGTCCGCGACCAGGTCAGGCCCGGGTTGGAGGCCGTCGGCGGGTTCGTCAAGATGTGCGTGCTGACGGCGAAGGCACTGTTCCGCAGGCCGTTCCAGTGGCGCGAGTTCATCCTGCAGGGCTGGTTCCTGATGAGGGTGGCGTTCTTGCCGACCATCGCGGTCGCCATCCCGCTGACCGTCCTCATCATCTTCACGTTGAACATCCTGCTGGCCGAGTTCGGTGCGGCCGACATCTCCGGGGCGGGTGCCGCGCTGGGCGCGGTCACGCAGCTGGGCCCACTGGTGACGGTCTTGGTGGTCGCCGGTGCGGGTTCGACCGCGATCTGTGCCGACATCGGAGCCCGCACCATCCGTGAGGAGATCGACGCCCTCGAGGTATTGGGCATCGATCCGATTCATCGGTTGGTGGTGCCGCGGGTGGTCGCCTCGACGTTCGTGGCGCTGCTACTCAACGGCGCCGTGATCACGATCGGGTTGGTCGGAGGTTTCGTGTTCGGG
>JAHFVB010000164.1 GCA_023264755.1 Mycobacterium sp.
TGGTGTGGATTCACGGCGGCGGCTACGTCATCGGCGCCGCCGCCCAGGACGATGCGCTGTGCCGCAGGTTCGCTCGCCAGCTCGGGGCCACCGTGGCATCCGTGGACTACCGGCTGGCCCCAGAACATCCGTACCCGGCCCCGCTCGAGGATTGCTACGCCGCGCTGACGTGGCTGGCCGGGCTGCCGGCCGTCGACCCGACCCGCGTGGCGATCGCCGGCGCCAGCGCGGGCGGCGGGCTGGCCGCGGCACTCGCGCTGCTGGCCCGTGACCGCGCCGAGGTGGCCGTCGCGGCTCAGCTGCTGGTGTACCCCATGCTCGACGATCGGTCGTCGAACCAACCAGGACTGCACCACCCCAACCACCGGGTGTGGACCCAGAAGGCCAACGGCTTCGCCTGGCCCTGCTACCTGGGCGACGCCGATCCCAACATCGCCGTGCCGGCCCGGCGCGAGGACCTGGGCGGGCTCCCTCCGGCCTGGATCGGCGTCGGCACGTTGGACCTGTTCCATCAGGAGGACCTGGCCTACGCCGAACGCCTGAACGCCGCCGGGGTGTCATGCGAGGTCGTCGAGGTGCCGGGGGCCTTCCACGGTTTCGACGGAGTGGTCGCCGACGCCGAGGTGTCCCGATCGTTCTTCGGCAGCCAGGTGGCCTTCCTGCGCCGCGAGCTCGCGCGGCGGGAGACGGCCGACGCCTGAGGCTCGCGCTACCGTTCGAACACGACCTTGCCCGCGATCACGGTAACGGCCACCCTGGCTTCGTCGAGCTCGTCGAGCACGGTCTGAGGTGAGCCCTCCAACACGCACAGCTCACCCGGTTGCCCGGGTGCGACCGTGCGCGCCCGAGTCGGCTCGGTGGCGGAGCCGAAGCACATCGTCAGCGCAGTGAGCGCCGGAATGCGTTCGGCGGCCCCGAGTACGGCGCCCGCCGGGGTAGTCCGGCGCACCGCGGCCCGCATCGCCGCCCACGGATTGGGATCGCCGAACGGAAGATCGGTCGACATCGCCACCGGGACGCCCGCTTCGAGCAGTGACGCCACCCGCCACAACGCGGGATGTTCGGCGGGGGGCACGTCGGTGAGGTACTGGGTGCCGCGTTCGGCCACGAAGTTCGGCTGAGTCACGACCGTGACGCCGAGTTCGACCAAGTCGGCCAGGCAGTCGGCCGGGACGACCGCCGCGTGTTCGATGCGGTCCCCGGGCCGCGGGCCTGCGGTCTTCAGGGCAGCGATGGTGACGACGAGTTGGGCAGCGGTCACGCAGTGCAGAGCGACCGGAGCGCCCGCGTGGTGGCGGGCGTCGATCCATGCGCTGAGCGCGTCGAGGTCGAGCTCGTCGTCGTGCAGGATGCGCTTACCCGGGGCCAGGCAGTGGACGTGCTGCAGCAGTTCACCGTGCCGGTGCGCCTCGGCGAACTTGACGACGTCTTCGATGCCGAGGTTGGGGGTGGCATCGGTGACCCCCGTGACGCCGTAGGCCGCGAGCTGCCTGCTAACCTCGGCCAACCCAACTTCCCTACGCTGCAACGCATCCGACCAGTAGGGATCGGCACTGCGCAACCGACCGTCTGGGTGATCGGCCAGCCCGACCAGGGCCAACCCCGCCGAATTCAGGGTCCAGAGCACACCGCTGCGATGCTGGACCCGCAGGGGGACGACGGGGCATACCCCGTCGAGTACGTCGCGATCCAGCGGCCCCGCGACGGCGTCGTGATACCCGACGGCCCGGATCCAGCCATCCTCACCGACCGGAGCGCCGGCCAGCACCCGGCTCAGGTCCGCCCGGTCGCCGACTTCACGCGGTCCGACCGATACCGAGCTCAATGCCGCTGCGGCGGAATGTAAGTGGACGTGGTGGTCGTACAGCCCGGGAATCACGGTGCCGTGGGCGGCGTCGAGCACCGACTCGCCGTCACGCGGGGGCAACTCCTCGGCCACCTCGCGGATGTGGTGATCGACCCGGATGTCGACCACCGCTCCGTCCAGGAGCGTGGCCCGTCGGATCAACAACATGACGGCATCAACATGACGGCATCAACATGACGCCAACCTACGCTGCGTCACCAAGTGCTCCACGTACGCATTGTGCTCACCAAGGCGGGCCCCCCGCCCGGATATCGCAGGCGCTACGGGAGTCGTTGCCGCGCAGGGTCCTTCGTGCGCCGCGCAGGGCCGGGCGGCGTACCGGGCGGCCACCCCGGCCATCGCCATGTCGATGACCACTCCACCACCGCGGGCCAGGACCTCGGTCACTGCGAGCGCGGACTGCAGGCCCGTCAGCGGGTCGGCGACGGCATCGGCGCAGAACACCGGGGCGGCCCCGTCCGTACCGACCAGCCCGCCGGCGACCGCCGCGTCGTCGCCGAACGCCACCCAGTTCGCCGCCCCACCGTCGGCACCGTGGCCGGTGATCCGCAGCCACACCCGACCGGGCCGGGCCACCACGTCGGCGTGGCTCAGCCCCCGCCGCCGCAGCGCCGCCGGGCGAGCGGATTCGATGACGACGTCGGCCACCTCGAGCAGCCCGCGCAGCGCCGTCGTGTCGTTGAAATCGGATGCATAGCAGAGCTTTCCGGCATTCATCCAGTCGAAGAACGCGGGCGGGCCGGCCCTGGTGCCGTCTGGGCGCGTCGGGCTTTCGACCTTCACCACGGTGGCGCCGGCCCTGGCCAGCAGTTGCCCGCACAGCGGGCCGGCCCACAGCGAGGACATGTCCACCACCAGCAGCCCGGCCAGTTCCCGTGACGCCACGGGTGGCGCCGTCCGCCGCTCCACCGTCGCTGCCGCGCGACTCGCTCCGAGCACCGCGGCCGGGAGCCCGAGCAGCCGGGCGCGCTCGACCACCTCGTCGGCCCCGCGCGACGCCGCCCAGCCCAGGACCGCGGGCCACGGATCGGCCGCGGTGTCGTCATCGGAGTCGGGGGCTTGCACCAGCGCCGGCACCGCCGCGACGTCGTCGGCTCGGGACAGGGTCAGCGCACACCAACCGTCGCGCGTCCGGAACAGCCTGCTGGCCCCGCCCACCGAGGTGAGCCCGCCGCGGCTGCGGCCCCATATCGCCGCGCGACCGACCAGCAGTTCAGCGGCATCCACCTCGACTCCGGTGCGCGCCCGAAAGTCGGCGGCCACTTCGCGGGCCGCGGCGAGCACGGCCGCCCTGGAGAAGTCGGGCGACCCCGACGGCTGACCGGTCAGCTGCGCCAGGCCGCTGGCTGCCCAGTCCCGCACCGCAGCGTCCACCGGCCCGTTCCCGACCTCGTCACGGACCCCTGTCACGGACCCCATTGTGGCCGGGCTCAGAACAGCAGGGCGGAGAATCTCCAGTCCAGTACCTGACGAGCGTCGGCGGCGTCGTACACCAGTGACCTCAGCTGCAGCACTCCGCCACGGCCGCCCTCGGGCCGAGTGGCGGATTCGACGTGCAGCTCGCTGTACAGGGTGTCGCCCTCGTGGACCGGGCCCACGTGGTCACACGACTCCCAGCCCAACACGGTGACGAGGTTGGGCAGCACCCGCGTCGCCTGGGCGAGTGCCAGCGCGATGGTGTGCCCGCCGTACACCAGGCGTTGCCCGCCGACCCGGGAATCATGGTGGGTGGCAGCGATGTTCAGCGTCAGCCTGGCCAACTCCGGGGCGCTACTGACCACGTCCGCGGTGCTTTGGAAGACGGTGCCCGCGAGCTCGGGGCTGAAGTGCGGTCCCGGTATCCGCGCACGGAACGCGTCGGCATCCCAACGCTCGGTGGGGTCGGCCGGCGGGGCCAGCTCGGTGCCGATGGTCGACAGGTCGTCGGCGTGGCCGGTGTCGGCCGCACCGTCGCTCAGGGGCAGCATGGCGCAGCGGTGGAAGTCCAGCACGATCCGGTCGACCTGGTCGACGGTGGTCATCCGCAGCGCGGCCAGCCCGGTCCGGGCGCGGCCCGGCTTCACCGAATTCTGCTTCAGGCCAACCACTTCCGTGGTAGTCCGCAGGGTATCGCCGAGCACCGGAAAGCGGTGGAAGCGCAGCCCGCGATAGAACAGGTTGGCCTTGACTCGCTGCGTGGCCAGCGTCGACTGGCCGATGGCCACGTCGCAGACCAGCGCGGGGTGGGCGAGGGCGGCGGGCGCGCCAGTCACCAGCCGGCTCAGTTCGGCGTCCAGCGGCAGCCTCATCCGGTCGCCGACGATGGACTGGTGCACGGCGGCCGCACCGCTGGTCAGCGTCATCGCGGGCGCGCTGTCGAAGCGCTGCCCGACGCGCAAGTCGTCGAAATAGGGGCCGCCAGATATTTGGCCGTACAAAGTCACAGCGTCACATGCTGGCAGTATGCGGCCGGAGCTGTCAATATGGCCGTACCTATGAAACTCAGCGACGAAGAACTCATGCTGGTGGAGACCGTCCGGGACTTCATCAATCGCGACGTGAAACCGACCGTCCGCGACGTCGAGCACGCCAACACCTACCCCGAGGCGTGGATCGAACAGATGAAGCACATCGGCATCTTCGGACTCGCCGTGCCCGAGGAGTACGGCGGTTCGCCGGTGTCGACGCCGTGCTACGTGCTGGTCACCCAGGAGTTGGCGCGTGGCTGGATGAGCCTGGCGGGCGCCATGGGTGGGCACACCGTCGTCGCAAAGCTGTTGACGCTGTTCGGCACCGAGGAGCAGAAGCAGCGTTACCTCCCGCCGATGGCGACGGGCGAACTGCGCGCCACCATGGCCCTGACCGAGCCGAGCGGGGGCTCCGACCTCCAGAACATGTCGACGATCGCTCGCCCCGACGGCGACGACCTCGTCATCTCCGGCGCCAAGACCTGGATTTCCAACGCGCGGCGCTCCGGCCTGATCGCCCTGCTGTGCAAGACCGATCCGAGCGTCGAACCCAAGCATCGCGGCATCTCGGTGGTACTGGTCGAACACGGGCCGGGACTGACGGTGTCGCGCGATCTACCCAAGCTCGGCTACAAGGGCGTCGAATCGTGCGAGCTGTCGTTCGACGCCTACCGCGTCCCTGCGACGGCGATTCTGGGCGGCACACCGGGCCGGGGCTTCGGACAGATGATGAAGGGGCTCGAAACCGGCCGCATTCAGGTCGCGTCGCGGGCGCTGGGGGTCGCGACGGCCGCGCTCGAGGACGCGCTGAGCTATGCCCAGGAACGCGAGAGCTTCGGCCAGCCGATCTGGAAACACCAGGCCATCGGGCACTACCTGGCCGACATGGCCACCAAGCTGACCGCCGCCCGTCAGCTGACCCTGCACGCCGCCGAACGCTACGACAGCGGCGAGCGCGCCGACATGGAAGCCGGCATGGCCAAGCTGTTCGCCTCCGAGGCGGCGATGGAGATCGCACTGAACGCGGTGCGCATCCACGGCGGCTACGGCTACTCCACCGAATACGACGTCGAACGCTACTTCCGCGACGCTCCCCTGATGATCGTCGGTGAGGGCACCAACGAGATCCAGCGCAACGTCATCGCCAGCCAGCTGGTGGCGCGCGGCGGCATCTGACGATGCGCACCGCCCCCGCGTATCAGACGCTGTACCAACGGCTTCGGGCCGAGCTCGCGGCCGGCGCCTATCGGGACGGGACGCGGCTGCCCACCGAATCGGAGTTGGTGGCCGAACACGGGGGGTCGCGCCAGACGGTGCGCCGGGCCTTCCAGGAGCTGGTCGCCGAAGGGCTGGTGTACCGGGTACCCGGCCGCGGCACCTATGCCTGCGACGGTGCCGAGCTGGCAGGACACCGCTATCTTCGGCAACTCGGATCCATCGAGGACCTGATGAGCCTGTCCGACGACACGACGATGGAGGTGCTCTCGGGGCTGCGCCGCCGGGTCGACGTCGAGGCCGCCAGTCGGCTGCGCCTGGACGACGACGTCGTGTACTCGGTCGCGTTTCGCCGGCTTCACGATGGAGTGCCGTTCGTCCTGACGCGGGTACACCTGCCCGAGCCGGTGGCCCGCAGCGTGCTCGCCGCCCCCGAACTGGCCGACGGCGCGGTCAGCACCACCACGATCATCGGCCTGACCGAACCGCACTTGAGCGCACCGATAGCCGAAGCAGCACAATCGATTACGGTATCTCAGGCGGACGCTGCCGTCGCGGCGGCGGTGGGCTGCGACGTTGGCCATCCGATGCTGAGAGTCGACCGGTTGTACTCCGACACCAGCGGCCACCCCGTCGAACTGGCCGTCAGCCACTTCCTGCCCGAGCAGTACACCTACCGGGTCACGCTGCGCCGCGCCCGCTAGTGGCGAATCACTCGGCGAGGGCGTCGACCAGTCCCCAGTCCAGCGCCGTGGACGCGTCGATGAACCTGCCCGAGAGCACCAGATAGGCCGTGCGCCAACGGCCGATGCGCCGGGTGATGCTCACGGTCCCGCCTGCACCAGGCAGAAGTCCCAGCGCCAACTCGGGCAGCCCCAGGGTGGCGTCGGGCCGGCACGTCACGTGTCCGCAGAACGCCGCCATTTCCAGCCCGCTGCCCAGCACCTGACCATGCACTTCGGCCCGGCAGGCCCGGCCCAGCCGAGTGGTCAGCGCGTCGAGCGCCAACGCCGGGCTGTGCCGCGTGCGGGCCAGGTGGGCGCTGGCGGGATCGCTGAAGGTGCCGAACTCGGCCAGATCGCCTCCGCTGCAGAAGGATGGCCCGTTGCCGCTGAGCACGACCTCCATCACCGACGTGTCGAGCAGCGCGACGTCGAGCGCTTCCAACAGCGCGGCGCGGGCGTCGGTCGAGAAGGCGTTGTGACGTTGTGGGCGGTTGAACCGGACGCGCAGGACGTCGCCCTCGCGTTCGGCCAGTACTGGATTCGGGAGTGCGGGCACGACGGCCGGTCCCCGCTCGGCCAGCCAGCGCGCGAACTCCGCACCGGACTGCAACGTGGAGTAGGCCAGCGACTCGGTGACCACACCGTTGAACGCCGGGGCTGCGACGTCGACGGCGCGCAGCACGTCGTCGCACACGGCGGCGGCCTGTGGCCAACGCGCGCAGCGCAATTCGAGTTCGGCCAACGCCTCCGAGACCGAGGGGACGGTGACGGTGCGGCGGTCGGCGCAGGGTTGTTCGACGAGTGTGAAAGTCGCTGCGTCGGAAGGTGACCCGAGGCCGACCAGCACACCACCGGCCAGCTCGACGGCGCGCTGCGCAGGCAGGTTCATCCAGCCGGCGTCGAGTACTTGTCGATCAACGATTGCTTGTACAACTTGCCGGTGTCGGTCCGCGGCAGCTGCGCCTCGAACGAGATCGAGCGCGGACACTTGTAGTGCGACAGCCGATCTCGAAGCCAGGCCAGCAGCTCCTCGGCGAACTCCTCGGTGGCGTCGGCCGCGTCGACCGGCTGGACGACACCCTTGACGCGTTGCCCCATCTCGTCGTCGGGAATGCCGAAGACCGCGGCATCCATCACCTTCGGGTGGGTGACCAACATGTTCTCCGCTTCCTGCGGATAGATGTTCACCCCGCCGGAGATGATCATGTGGTGGCGGCGATCGGTGAGGTACAGATAGCCGTCCTCGTCGAGGTAGCCGATGTCGCCCACCGTCTTCCAGCCGCGCGAATCCCGCGACGACGCCGTCTTCTCGGCGTCGTTGAGGTACTCGAAGTCGAGCCCACCCTCGAAGTAGATCTCCCCGGCCCGTCCCGGTGGCAGCTCGTTGCCTTCCTCGTCGAGGATGTGGAGCACACCCGTCATCGGCTTGCCGACCGAGCCGGGATGGGCCAGCCAGTCCTCGGCCATGATGAGCGTCGAGCCGATGGCCTCCGAGGAGGCGTAGTACTCGTCGACGATGGGACCCCACCAGTCGATCATCTGCTTCTTGATGTCCACCGGGCACGGTGCGGCCGCATGCATGACCCGCTGCAGGCTCGACACGTCGTACGAATCCCGCACTTCGGCAGGAAGTTTCAACATCCGGGTGAACATCACCGGAACGAACTGCCCGTGGGTGACGCGATGCTTCTGGATGGCCTCCAACGCGCCCTCGGGGTCGAACTTCTCCAGCACCACGGTGGTGATGCCGCCCGCCTGGGTCTGCATCGACCACACCGAGGGAGCGGTGTGGTAGAGCGGCGCGGGGCTCAGGTACACCGCGTCGGGGTGCATCCAGAAGCCGACCAGCGGCGCCATCAGGCCCGGCCATTCGGCGGGTGGCACGTGCGGCAGGTCGCGCTTGATGCCCTTCGGGCGTCCGGTGGTGCCCGAGGAGTACTGCAGCAGGTCGCCTTCGATCTCGTCGGCGATCGGGGTATCGGGTTGGTCGGCAACGCATTCCGGGTAGCGTTGCCAGCCCTCCAGCTCGCCGTCGGCGATGAGCAGCACCGCGGGCAGCCCGTTGGGCAGTTCCGCGCCGAGAGCGGCCAGCGTGTCCCGCACCGCGGCCGACCCGACGATGGCCTTGGCTGCGCTGTTGTCGATGATGTAGGCCGCCTCGGCCGCCGTCAGGTGAGTGTTGATCGGCACGTAGTAGAGCCCGGCCCGGCGCGCGGCCCACATGACCGCGTGCATGTGCTCGTTGTTCTCCATGAGGATCGCCACCACGTCGCCCTCGACCAGACCGGCCGACCGGAACAGGTGCGCAAGCCGATTCGCCCTGGCTTCCAGTTCGCCGAACGTCACCACCGTCCCCGACGGGTACATGATGATGGCCGGCTTGTCGGGCGTCGCTACGGCGGTGTCGCGAATCTGCATGAGCCGACTTTACGACGGCCCACTTGACGGGTGTCAACTAGGTCCTCGAGGCGGGCTCGTGGCGCGCTCGGCGTCGACGCGCTGGCGGCGGGCCGCGGCGCGGGTGGTCTGACGCTTGGGCATCGTCAGGCCTGCGGTGTGCTTGGCCGGCGGGCTGCCGGTCACGGTTGCCTCGGCGGTGGGCGCGCAGAGCTCGGGGAACAGCAACCGGCTACCGGGCCGGGTGGCGTAGGTCTGACCGTCGGGGTCAGTCCAGACGACCGTGCCGTCGGGCAGTTGCCGGTCCGACCAGCCGGGCCAGAACATCTTCAACAAATGATGTTCGCGGCAAAGGCATTTCAGATTCGACGCGCACGTCGGCCCATACGGATACGGGATGGTGTGATCGATGTCGGCGACGGTGGCCGGCCTGGTACAGCCGGGGAACCGGCACGTCAGATCGCGACACCGCACGAAGTCGGCGAGCGCTCGAGACGGCCGATAGCGCGGTTCCGGTGGCGCCTGCCC